>JAKSCN010000346.1 GCA_022360595.1 Chromatiales bacterium | reverse complement strand
TGATACCCCTCCAGGTGGGTCATCTCGATGGTGAACTGGCTCTCTTTGGACATGACTACCTCGTCTTTTTGTTATTGGAACAACTCAGCCAGTTTCTCTCCAGGCTGTTCGGCGCGCATAAAGGCCTCGCCAACCAGAAAGGCGTTGACTTGGTTATCGCGCATCAGTGCTACATCGGCAGGGGTGTGAATGCCGCTTTCGGTAACCACGATGCGCTCGTCCGGAATCTGCTGGAGCAGGTCCAGGGTGGTGTTGAGGCTCACCTCAAAGGTGCGCAGATTGCGGTTGTTGATGCCGATCAGGCGGTTGTTGGTGGTGAGGGCGCGCTCCAGCTCGGCTTGATCGTGTACCTCTATCAATACATCCATACCCAGCTCATGGGCCAGATCATTGAGGCTGTGAAGCTGGGCATCATTCAGGCAGGCGACAATCAACAGAATGCAGTCGGCATTGATGCTACGCGCCTCATAGACCTGGTAAGGGTCGATAATAAAGTCTTTGCGAATCACCGGCAGTTGGCAGGCCGCGCGCGCCTGTTGCAGGTAGTCGTCGCTGCCTTGAAAGAAGTCGATATCGGTTAGCACCGACAGGCAGGCTGCGCCACCCTGTTCATAGCTGCGGGCTATCTGCGCTGGCTGGAAATCTTCCCGAATCACCCCTTTACTGGGTGAGGCCTTTTTGATCTCGGCGATCACACCAGGGCGGTTGTCGGCAATCTTGGCGGCCAGGCTGTTGACAAAACCACGTGCAGGATCGGCAGTATTCAGTTGCTCTTTGATTTGTTCTAAAGGGCGCTCACTAGTGCGCGCAGCAATCTCTTCATGCTTGCGCTGCACAATCTTTTTCAGAATATCAGGGGTGTCACTCATGGACCCGTGTTCCTCGCTCCGTATAGCTATGGGCGCTATTCTACACGGTTGGTGTTGGATATATACCCCTGCCCAGGTGAGATAAAGCATGCTTCAGCGTGGCATTCTGTTCAATGTAAGAGTGAAGTGCTGGCTATGATTTGCTCAGTGTGAGGAGATGGCTTTTACAAAAAATTCCCCAAATATTGCTTGTGTGTATCGCATCGCCATCAGTTGACCTGAGTCAATAAATTACTCGGTAAATTCATAAGGTTATTGCGATAAAGCATTAATCGCCATAAATTCCCAAGCCAAATACCATAAGGCAACAAGGAGTGTGTGACCTACCTTGTTGTTCCACTATTTTCGTTGAGCTGTCGATCTAGTGTGAAGCAGTTAGAAAAGGAGTTTCCCTAATGGGTAGGTTAGTTGTATTGTTGTTTCTGTTGTTTGGTGTCTACTCTCAAGTATTGGCCAGCTACACACCTGATTACTACGCTGAATCGGGCACCAGCTCCCAATTGGAGTACACTCACAATCACCCGGCTGAGCATATCAATCCCTTCTCAGGTTCGTTACACCTCGATTTTGAGGACGTACGCGTTCGTAATAATGGCGGCATGGATATCGTTGTCCGCCGAGTCTATTCAAATTATCAAGATAAAGGATCAGCTCCTTTTGTAAAATCCCTGTACGGGGTCGGCTGGAATATCACATATGGCCGAATCTTTCATAATTCGCCCTATATTTGTAACGATAACGGCAGCAAACCGGTTTTAGAGCTGCCGGACGGCAGCAGGCAGCAGCTCTACCGGGCGACTGAGCAC
>JAKSCN010000220.1 GCA_022360595.1 Chromatiales bacterium | reverse complement strand
AGGACGCTACGCATGTTTGCAGACTTGCCCATACTTAGCCTGACCATCTGGTTGCCGATTATTGGCGGTATCCTGGTGCTCGCCAGCGGCGATAGAGCCGCGAATGCAACGCGTTGGACGGCATTGATTGTCGCGATTCTTACCTTCATTGTAAGTCTACCGCTCTATTCCAGCTTCGATCCGTCGACTGCGGAGATGCAGTTTGTGGAACGGTCGATGTGGGTCTCGCTGTTCAACATCGAGTACTACCTTGGGATTGACGGTATCTCCATGCCGCTGATCATCTTGACCACCTTTATTACGGTGTTTGTGATCATTGCCGGTTGGGAAGTGATTCAGTATAAGCCCTCTCACTACATGGCTGCTTTCCTGATCATGGAAGGTGTCATGGTCGGGGTTTTCTCGGCACTGGATGCGATGCTCTTCTACGTATTCTGGGAAGCGATGCTGATTCCGATGTTCCTGATCATCGGTGTCTGGGGCGGACCGAACCGCGTCTACGCCACCATTAAGTTCTTCCTGTATACCTTCTTCGGTTCAGTGTTCATGCTGGTGGCACTGATCTATATGTATTTCCAGTCCGGCTCGTTCGATATCCTGGCATACCACGACCTGAAACTGGGTATGACGGAGCAAGTGCTGATTTTCATTGCATTCTTGTTGGCCTTTGCAGTGAAAGTTCCCATGTGGCCTGTGCACACCTGGTTACCGGATGCTCACGTTGAGGCGCCGACAGGTGGCTCCGTCATTCTGGCTGCCATTATGTTGAAGATTGGTGGTTACGGCTTCCTGCGCTTCAGCTTACCGATCACTCCGGATGCCAGTAACAGTCTCGACTGGCTGATCATAGCAATGTCGCTGATCGCTGTGGTCTATATCGGTTTCGTTGCCCTGGTGCAGCAGGATATGAAAAAGCTCATCGCTTACTCGTCCATTGCGCACATGGGCTTTGTTACCCTCGGTTTCTTTATCGTCTTTATGATCTTGGGTAATCAGGACGCATCCGGTGGTGCGATACTCGGCCTGGAAGGCGGTATGGTGCAGATGGTCTCTCACGGTTTCATTTCTGCTGCATTGTTCCTCTGTGTTGGTGTCCTCTACGACCGCGTTCATAGCCGTGACATCAGCTCTTATGGTGGCGTCATTAATACCATGCCAATTTTTGGCGGTTTTATGGTGTTCTTCGCCATGGCCAACGCGGGTCTGCCGGGTACTTCTGGTTTTGTCGGTGAGTTCATGGTCATTCTGGCCAGTTTTAGGGCCGATTTCTGGTTTGCCTTCTTGGCGGCAACAACATTGATCATCGGTGCCGCCTACACGCTCTGGATGGTGAAACGGGTCATGTTCGGTACAGTGGCGAATGATAATGTTGCTGCGCTGGAAGATATTAATAAGCGTGAGTTTCTGGTTCTTGGCTCATTGGCACTGGCAGTATTAGTGCTTGGAATCTGGCCGGCTCCATTGGTGGAAGTGATGGATGAATCCATTGCTAACCTGTTGAAACACATAACCGTGTCAAAGCTCTGATCTCGGTCTATTTAGGATATTGGTGAGTTTCGATGCCATTTGAAATGCCCAGTTTGATGTCGGTGCTACCGGAGATTTTTATCCTCACGGCGGCTTCGGTAATTCTTGTCGTGGATCTCTATCTGAAGGATTCACAGCGGGTGGTCAGCTATGGAATGGCCCAAGTCAGCTTGCTGTTGACCATTGGCGTGATACTGCTGACTGACACAGGTACCCGCCAAGTGATCTTTGACGGTAGCGTGGTGCGCGACACCATGAGTGATGTGCTGAAGATCGCTATGCTGCTGATCAGCTTTGGCGCTTTTCTCTACGCAAAAGATTATCTGCGTGATCGTTCCCTGTTTAAGGGTGAATTTTATGTCCTTGGGCTGTTTGCCGTGCTCGGCATGATGGTGATGATCTCTTCCAACAGCTTTTTGACTATCTATCTGGGCCTTGAACTGCTATCTCTCTCGCTCTACGCTTTGGTCGCTTTTAACCGCGATTCTGTTGGTGGGGCAGAAGCAGCCATGAAGTATTTTGTGTTGGGTGCGCTTGCCTCCGGCATGCTGCTCTACGGTATCTCGATGATTTACGGCGGCACCGGCTCTATCGAGTTTGGCGCTGTTGCTGAAGGGCTTGCCAATCCTAGTGTCAATAAGATCGTGCTGGTGTTCGGGTTGGTCTTTGTGGTGATCGGCATGGCCTTTAAATTTGGTGCTGTACCCTTTCATATGTGGGTGCCGGATGTCTATCATGGTGCGCCTACGCCTGTGGCCCTGTTCCTGAGTTCAGCCCCTAAAATTGCAGCCTTTGCGCTGGCTATGCGTATGCTGGTTGATGGGCTGGGAAGCCTGCATCCGGATTGGCAGGGCATGCTGGTTATATTGGCGGTCTTGTCGATGGCCATTGGTAATGTGATTGCCATTGCCCAGACCAACATCAAACGTATGCTGGCCTATTCGACTATCTCCCATGTTGGCTTTATTCTGCTGGGTATTCTGGCCGGCACGGATAAAGGCTACACTGCGGCGATGTTTTACAGCATTGTTTATGCGCTGATGGCACTAGGTGGTTTCGGTATTGTGCTGCTCTTGAGCCGTAGCGGTTTCGAAGCTGAACAGTTGGATGATTTCAAAGGCCTGAATGACCGCAGTCCCTGGTTTGCCGCCATGATGTTATTGGTAATGTTCTCGATGGCTGGTGTACCGCCTACAGTGGGTTTCTTCGCCAAGATGTTCGTGCTTGATGCGGTGGTCAGCATTGATATGACCTGGCTCGCTTTGGTGGGCGTTGCCTTCTCTATCATCGGTGCTTATTACTATCTACGTATCATCAAGCTGATGTACTTTGATAAGCCGGTAGAGGAAGCTGAACTCACCGCTGGTTTGGATACCAAGATTGCATTGAGTATTAATGGCCTCGCAATGCTGGTTTTGGGTTTTTTCCCTTCTTCTATTTTGACCGTCTGCGCAATTGCTATTGCTCAGTAGGTAACTCAATTGTGGCCTGAGTCTGATTGGTATATCAATCAGACTTAGCCACACAAAATCTAATCCCGCCTCAAAGAAACCAATCGAGATCGGTAATCCTGGCGCCTATTATCTCGTTAGCAACATCTAAAATATCTCTAGAGTT
>JAKSCN010000115.1 GCA_022360595.1 Chromatiales bacterium | reverse complement strand
CTTGACAGTAAAAACTGTTAGCTAGTATTTTAAAAAACGTTTTAGGTGTCCCGCAGGGTATCCACCCGAGGGAATAATTGGGAAGCCGGTGTGTTTCTGTTTGTGAAACAAAGCCGGCGCTGCCCCCGCAACGGTAGACGAGTTAAGGGTCTGTATCATGCCACTGTGCGATTGCATGGGAAGGCGCAGATCCGGGAACTTCCCCACTCGTGAGCCCGGAAACCAGCCTGAAATCATGACGATAACGGTATGCGGAGGGCAGAGCCGTGGAGCACTTTTTACGCTTTCATCTCTCCCCGCTACGTTTTCGACCTTTTTGTCGCACGGGTGTGTGCGTTGGCGATGGGGAAAACCGATGAAATCTATAGCCTTCAATTCAAGTCCATTATTCATGGACGCATACCATTCGCTGTTCGAATTAATTCCATAGTTCGCAGCCGATGAAAATTGCTCTAGTGGCGGGCGTGCAGTCCGGTTGTGGAAAGACAACCGCGACCTTGGCGTTGATGCAGCACCTGCATACTGCAGGCTACAGCGTGGCGCCTTTTAAATCCGGCCCCGATTTTATCGATCCCATGTGGCACCGGGCTGTGACCGGCCGTGTCTCCTACAATCTCGATACACACATGATGGGGGATGACGCCTGTCGAGAGCGTGTGCAGGCTGGACGTCGAGAAGATGTCGCCATTATCGAAGGGGTGATGGGCCTGTTCGACGGCCGTGCCGGTGTGGGGGGTAAAGGCTCCAGTGTTGATCTGGCACGCACTCTGAATATTTCAGTCTGGTTGGTGGTCGATGCCAAAGGGATGGCCGGATCGATTGTTCCGTTGGTGGCCGGTTTTTGTGCGGAAGCCAAGAAGGTTGGGGTGGCAATCAGCGGCATTATCGCCAATCAGGTGGGCAGTGAGTATCACGCAAAGCTGCTCACTGATCTGTTAAGCGAGCATGGATTACCGCCAGTGATTGCCTGGCTGGATAAAGCGGCGCAAGCCCTGCCGGAACGTCATCTTGGTCTGAAGATGCCGAGTGAAATGGATATCCCCGACTTTTCCAGCAGCCTGCATACGGATGCAGATCAATTATTGGCGGCCTGTGATGAGCTGCGTCCGCTAGCCAGGTCACTACACAATCACTCTCCCCGTTTAAAAAACAGATGCATTGCCATTGCGCGTGATGAGGGGTGCTGTTTTATCTATCAGGACAATATCGATTGGCTGAAAGAGCAGGGTGCAGCGCTTCAGTTTTTCTCTCCACTGCAAGGGGATTCTGTTCCTGAAAATTGTCATGCTGTTTGGTTGCCTGGTGGGTATCCGGAACTTCATGCCAAACGTCTCTCACAATCAGCAACCTGGGATTCACTGCGCAAACATATTGAAGCTGATAAGCCGGTATTGGCCGAGTGTGGCGGCATGATGTTATTGGGCTCCGCACTCATTGATCACAGTAATACCGCCTGGCCGATGGCCAACATTCTTCCTTACACCACCCGAATGCAAGACCGTCTGGCGGCGTTGGGTTTCCGTGAAGATGCGTCGGGTGCAAGGGGGCATGAATTTCACCACTCAACACGCACCCCAGAGATTGAGCTGCCACCTGCTTTCACCCTAAGCCGGGGTGATAACGGTATGCGTTACCGCAACCTGCGGGCCTCCTATATCCACTGGTGGTTTCCCAGCGCCCCAGCCGTCGTTGCAGGCTGGTTAGGAGGAGAGGTGTGAAACCCAGAGATAAAGATCGAGAGGAAAAAATAGAGGAGCACTCTGGTGGCGGCAAATGGACATTACTAAGCCGTAAAAACCACCTTGGCTACATCAAATGCTTAACAGTCGATGTAGTTCGGCTGTGACCTTTTTGGAATACAACATACTGACTAATACGGAGAAGCGAAATGCATATTGAACCCGGTTACATTGCACAGGGTAAAGTTCTTATGGCCAACGGTGCTGCTGTTGGTGTTTTGGCCTACTATGCCAAGGATCTGCTGAAGCAGCCGGGGCTGATTGGGCGCAGTTTGGTGGCTGCGCTCTTTTTCTCCGTTTTCATGCAGAGCTTTCATATGTCGGTAGGGCCTTCGGACCTCCACTTTGTGGGGGCGATGGGGATGTATCTGACCCTTGGTTTCATTCCGACGCTTATGGGTTTCGCCAGTGGACTGCTATTGCAGGGACTGCTGTTTGAGCCGGGGGATCTACCTCATCTGGCGGTCAACAGCCTCTCACTGATCTTGCCACTCATCACTGTCCATTATGCGCTTGGGCGTAAGGTCCGGAGCGCTTCCCGCAAGATTTCATGGGTTGAGATTCTCAAACTCGATGCGCTCTACTACACAGGTGTGACCTGTATGGTCGGATTTTGGTTACTGATCGGTCAGGTTGAGACCCCGCTGGTATCCTGGGCTGCCTTTGCCTCCTCTTATCTGATCATTGTCGCCGTAGAGCCGGTCTTTACCTATCTCAGTGTGCGTCTGCTGAAGCGTTATGAAGGGAGTGCCCTGGTGGAGCATCTGTTCTCCGTCAAGACGCTTGAGCTGGCTGACTGATCGTGGGCAAGGTCTGGTTTATCGGTGCCGGTCCGGGAGATCCCGATCTGATTACCGTCAAGGGGCGTGATCTGATTGCCCGGGCGGACGCCATTCTTTTCGCCGGATCGCTGGTCTCCAAAGCGGCGATGCGCTGGGCCCCGGAGAGGTGTCTCATCCAGGATTCCAAAGGTATGACGCTGGATGAGATCACCGCGTGGCTGATTGCTCAGGCCGGGGATGGAAAAACTGTGGTGCGGTTGCAGACCGGCGATCCCTCGATCTATGGCGCTTTGATAGAGATGGTTCAGCCATTGGACCGGGCCGGGATCGAGGTAGGTGTGGTGCCGGGAGTCTCCTCCGCCATGGCCTCGGCCGCTGCGGGTGTGGAGAGCCTGACACTGCCCGAGGTGACACAGACCATCATCTTCTCCCGCGTCGAGGGGCGAACCCCCATGCCTCCTGGAGAGTCTCTGCGGGAGCTGGCCGCTCACCACTGCACACTCTGTCTGTTTCTCTCTGTCACCCTGCTGAAAAAAGTCCAGGCTGAGTTGCGTGCCGCAGGATGGGCGGATGATTCGCCGGTCCTGGTGGTACACAAAGCGAGCTGGCCAGGTGAGGAGCGGCTCATCCGCGGTAGCCTGGCGGATATCAAGCAGCGATGCCAGGCCGAGAAGATTGCCAGTCAAGCCATGATCAT
>JAKSCN010000146.1 GCA_022360595.1 Chromatiales bacterium | reverse complement strand
TCGGTCATGTTTAAGGACAAAAAACCAATTCAGTGGGACAAGGTTGCGCAGAGCGTTGGTAAGCCTGGTCGTGAGAACTGTGGCTCCTGCCACTTCTACGGCGGTGGTGGCGATGGCGTCAAGCATGGCGACCTCGACTCATCCCTGAAAAAACCCACTCGCGAGTTGGATGTTCACATGGATGCGCACGGACTCAACTTCGCCTGTACCACTTGTCATGTGACCAAGCAGCACCTCTGGGCGGGTAGCCGTTACAACGTGATGGCCCACGATACCGAAGGGCTTGGTCTGCCGGGTGAGCGCCGCGATGTGGCAACCTGTGAGTCCTGCCACAGCGACGCACCTCACGACAACACCGAACTGGCCGGTATCAAGCTGAACGGCCATGTCGACAAAATCGCCTGTCAGACCTGCCACATTCCCGAGATCGCCCGTGGTGGTGTTGCTACCATGGTTGATTGGGATTGGCGCACCGCCGGTAAAACCAAAAATGGTGAAGGCTTCAAAGAGAAAAACTACACCCAGAGCAATGGCGCCCACCGCGCCACCTACAAATCGATCAAGGGTAACTTTGAATACGGTGAGAATCTGACTCCGCACTACGGCTGGTTCAACGGGCAGATGCAATACACCACTATCGACACCAAATTCGACCCCGCCAAGGGCCCGGTGGAGATCAACGGCTACCAAGGCTCGCCGGATGATGGTGTGTCACGCATCTGGCCCTTTAAAGAGATGCACACCATTCAGCCTTATGACAAAGGCAACAACACCATGGTCTACATGCACCTCTGGGGCAACGACGAAGATGCCTATTGGGGCAACTACGACTTTGGCCGCGCCATTAAGGCGGGCATGGAGAAGAACGGTATCCCCTACAGTGGTGAGTACGGTTTTACCGACACCTACTCCTACTGGCCCATCACCCACATGGTGGCGCCTAAAGAGGATGCGTTGAGCTGCTCCGACTGCCACAGCAAAGAGGGCCGTCTGGACGGCATTGAAGGTGTCTACATGCCAGGTCGCGACAGCTTCAAATGGCTCGACATTCTCGGCTATATCGCCCTGATCGGCGCCTTCATCGGCGTACTCATCCACGGCTTGCTGCGCAAGTTGTTCAGCAAACGAAACCAGCAGAGGAGCGCATCATGAGCATCAAGGCTGTAAACGGCGATAATGCCAATTTCAAGCAGCGCGGTGGTAAGCACTATGTGATGCTCTACACCCGCTACGAGCGCTTCTGGCACTGGTCTCAGGCGCTGCTGATCTTCACCCTGTTTTTTACCGGGCTGGGGCTGCACGGCACCCATGATATGCTCGACTTCAAAACTGCGGTGGAGATACACACCTACGCCGCCCTGGCGCTGATCGTGCTTTGGGTCTTTACTACCTTCTGGAACTTCACTACCGGCCAGTGGCGCCAGTACCTGTTCAAAGAAGGGGTGCTCAAAGTGATCCGCTTCTACGCTTATGGCATTTTGGTGGGTGAGCCGCATCCGTACAAAAAAGGTCTGCAGCGCAAGCAGAACGCCCTGCAATCACTGGCCTACATGGGATTTATGATCTTCATTGGGCCAGCGCTTTGGGCGTCAGGCATTATCTACCTCACCTACGATCTGTGGAGCGACTACAGTTGGGCGGGTGATGGTCTGGTGGCTATCGCCTTCCTGCACACCGCTGCCGCCTTTGTGATGGGCGCTTTTGTGATCATCCATATCTATATGACCACTACCGGCAAAACGCCCACCCACTACATCAAAACGATGGTCACAGGTTACGACAACATCGAGTTGACCGAAGCGGAAGAGGCCTATATCCGCGAGACTAACCCGGACGTAATCAAGGAGTGATTGTTGCTATGTGGTAGTCTAACCACATCATGCAATCGCTCATAAACCAAGCGCGCGATACGATCGCATCAGTCGATCGTATCGCCGTTCTCACCGGCGCCGGTATCTCAGCCGAGAGTGGCGTACCCACATTTCGTGGCGCCGAGGGGCTTTGGCGTAACTTCAAACCCGAGCAGCTTGCCTCACCCGACGCCTTCCGGGCAGACCCGCAAACTGTCTGGGAGTGGTACGACTGGCGTCGCAGCCTGGTAGCCGAAGTGGCACCCAACCCCGGCCACTTTGCCTTGGCTGAACTGGAACGCTGCACCACTGACTTCACACTTATCACCCAAAATGTCGATGGGCTA
>JAKSCN010000480.1 GCA_022360595.1 Chromatiales bacterium | reverse complement strand
GTAATGCGTTAAGCACTTTAAAGGTTTAGCCACATCAGCCTCAAAGGTCCTATCCATCTGCGGGCTGTGACCAGCTGCTATGCTTGAGATATTTGAACGCTGTTGGAAATCAATTAGTGTTGGCCCTAGAGTCTACGAGGCTCCGACGCAAGTGAGTGCTAGTCAAAAGTCATGTACTGCGGTTTGCAAACGGCTATTGAGTGGAGCCTTATGGTTAAGTCTGGCCATATTTGTTATTCCAACTTTCGCAGCCGATGACGGTGTTACTGCGTTTGTCGGGGCGACAATTATCGATGCCACCGATCGTGAGCCCCTAATAAACGGCGTGGTGGTGGTCGAGGGGCCTCGTATAGTTGCCGTCGGCCCCTCGGGTCAGGTGAAGGTCCCAGCGGGTGGGCGTGTGGTAGATGCTCGGGGCAAATGGATCGTTCCCGGCCTGATTGATGCTCATGTCCATTTCTTCCAATCCGGCAGTCTCTATACCCGACCGGACATCATCGATTTGAGACGCATACGTCCCTACCTTGAGGAGATCGCCTGGATTCGTCAGCGAATACCTCAGACGCTTGCGCGCTACCTGGCGAGCGGTGTGACATCGGTGGCGGATGTTGCCGGCCCACGCTGGACCTTCGAGGTACGGGAGCAGGCGCAGCTGCAGAGCACCGCCCCGCGAGTGGCGCTATCCGGCCCCGGGTTGGCACCGCTCATGCCTCGGGAATGGGTAACCGAAGACCCACCCATGACGGCCGTTGCGTCACCGGAGCAGGCACGTGTTGCCGTGCGTAATCTCCTGGAAGCACAACCGGATCTCCTGAAGATCTGGTTCCCGCTATTCCGGGGGATGGATTTGGAGCAGGAGATGCGGTGGGTAAAGGTAGCCATCGATGAGAGTCATGCGCATAATCTGCGCGTTGGGGTGCACGCTACTCAATTGGCGCTGGCGCGCAGAATGGTGGAGGCTGGTGCCGACATTCTGGTGCACAGTGTGGACGATGAACTCCTTGATGAAGATTTCCTCCGGCTCCTTAAGGCCCGGGGAGTCATCTACATACCCACTTTGGTGGTCAGAGAGGGGTATCAGGAGGTTTTGGGCAATAACGTGACCCTATCGGCCATCGAACGGCAAGTAGGGGATCCGCAGGCGATAGCGACCTTCGGGGATCTGCGCCGCTGGTACCCCGAGTGGCCTCAAGGGCGGGTGCGGGGGCCAGGTGCTGTGATGCTGAAAAACCTTAAGCGGCTCCACGACTACGGTATTACGGTGGCGGCCGGTAGTGATGCCGGCAATATCGGTACGCTGCACGGGCCCGCGCTTCATCGTGAGCTTGAGCTCATGGCCCGTGCTGGACTTACGCCCCATGAGGTTTTGATTACAGCCACCCGAGGCGGCGCCCGTTTACTCGGACGCGAATCAGAGCTAGGCACTATTGAGGTGGGCAAACTGGCAGACTTTCTGATTCTCGATGCCAACCCGCTTGAGGATATCCGCAATACCCACCGTATCCACCGCGTGGTTAAAGACGGTGTACTGTTCGACCCTGATGAGATCCTGAATGAGCTGCAAAGGAACAGGCCCTAACATAGCCCACTAGGCTAAAATCAAAGATGTGGTGAGGCAAGACGTAGTCTGTAGAAGGAGGTTCATTATGTGCTATGAATATTCCCTTCGGAAAAAGGTAAAAAAGGAAGAGCTGGAGAATCGCAAGGAAAGTGTTTCCATGTGGAAACCGCTCAATGCATGGATGACCAAAGCCAAAATGGCGTTTCTAGGGAAAAAGTCCGGTTCTTCAGATCTGTATAAAGAAGCAGATCCGAATGTGCGTGACCGCATGACTGGTTGATACATACGATAAGATGTTTCTATAACCCCGCTGTGGCGGGGTTTTTTTGATGTTAATCGGCCCTAGATTCACGGTATAAAAAAGATCGATAAAGCGGACTGAAAAGCTCAGGTGACAAACCATGCCGAA
This sequence comes from Chromatiales bacterium, assembly GCA_022360595.1. Classification (GTDB taxonomy): domain Bacteria; phylum Pseudomonadota; class Gammaproteobacteria; order Chromatiales; family Chromatiaceae; genus BM503. Next base: position 870 of record JAKSCN010000480.1, on the reverse strand, counting down.
AAAACCTGCACTGACCATCATTCAACACAACCCGGTAGAGGGATTGGGCCGAATAGGGCACTGGTGTGAAGCCAACAATATGGATTACCAACTGGTACAACCATTTCATGGCGACAGATTGCCGGAACTCACGCCAGATCAGCGGTTGATTGTCTTGGGTGGCCCCATGAATGTGGGGGAACCGGAATTGGACCAGGAACAGGAGTGGCTGCAACGGCAAGTGGATAAGCGTGTGCCGATTCTGGGGATCTGTCTGGGCGGGCAGATGCTGGCCCAATGTTTGGGGGCCGAGGTAACCCCGCTGCCCCAAGAAGAGTGGGGGTGGAAGAGCTTGAAGATGGCTGATGATCACCACCGGGTATTTGCCCCTTTCAGTGATGTAGCGGCGGTTTTTGAATGGCACAGTTATCAATTTTCCCTGCCTCAGGGTTCGGAACCCTTAGGCGCTACCGAACAGTGCGACCGGCAGGGTTTTGTACTGGATGATCGCTTTGTCGGGATTCAGTTTCACCCGGAGTGGACGCAGCAGTCGCTAACCGCGCTGGCCAATCAATCCGGTCACTGGCCACCGGGGTTGAAGGAGTGTGCGGCATCCAATATTGCGAAATTGGATCAGGCGGTTTTTGAGTTTCTTGGTCAGTGGTGGGAACTCAGTGCCACTGGACGAGGGATGCGATATACGAACTGCTAATCGTCAGAAATTAGAGAGACCTCAGCAGTTTCCGGCGATGGAGATCTGGCTCTATGGACTGTTGCGCTGATCGAGTAACAGCTGAACAGCCCCCAGAAGTTGCGGGATATCCTGTCTCTCCACCTTAACATCCACATGGGCAAAGCCGTCGATGAGAAAAAGTGTTGCCTGCTCCGGGG
>JAKSCN010000051.1 GCA_022360595.1 Chromatiales bacterium | reverse complement strand
TGCTGTTAGGGGTTGCACCCGGGCGTGTCTCGAAAATTCACACGTTGGGTGTTGATGATCTGCGAGAGCACGCTGACGCGCCAGCGTTTGATAAAACTCTGGAGACAGCGCTGAAAGGGAAATCGTTATGAGCGGATTCCTCAAGCTGCTGCTAATCCTACTCACCTTGCTGGTGGCTGACAGCGCTACAGCCCAAGGGCTGGAGGCGTTGAGCACAGCTCCCAATGCCGAGGGCGGCCAGACCTACACCTTGAGCATCCAAGTTCTGCTGTTTATGACAGCGTTGAGCTTGTTGCCGGGTGCCCTGTTGATGATGACCTCGTTTGCGCGCATCGTGATTGTGTTGGCCATCTTGCGTCAGGCGTTGGGGACCCAGAATACGCCTTCTAATCAGATCCTGGTTGGCCTGGCGCTGTTCTTGACCATCTTTATCATGATGCCGGTGTTTGATGAGGTCTACCAGGTCGGACTGAAACCTTATTTGAACGATCAGGTGACGGCTGAAGAGGCGCTGCAGAGCGCCACAACGCCGGTACGTGAATTTATGATGGCCCAGACACGTGAAACTGATATCGAACTCTTTGCCCGCATTGGTAACTTTGGTGAGTTTCAAGGGCCGGAGCAGGTGCCGATGTCGGTTTTGCTGCCCGCTTTTGCCACCTCTGAACTGAAAACAGGATTTCAGATCGGTTTTTTACTTTTCCTGCCCTTTTTGATTATCGATCTGGTGGTCGCCAGTGTACTGATGTCGATGGGTATGATGATGCTCTCGCCATTGATTATTTCGCTGCCGTTCAAAATCATGCTGTTTGTCTTGATCGATGGTTGGGCGTTGGTGTTTGGCACTTTAGCCAGCAGCTTTCAGGTATAGGTGAAGCGATGACGCCAGACAGTGTATTGGATATCGGTCAACGGGCATTGGAGGTCACTGCGGCACTGTGTGCTGTTACCCTGATTCCGGCCCTGCTCGTGGGTCTGCTGGTCGCGATGTTTCAGGCGGCAACCCAGATCAATGAGATGACCCTCACCTTTATCCCCAAACTGATTGTCGTTGCGGTCGCCTTGGTTATTGCAGGCCCTTGGATGTTGAGGGTGATTATGAACTATACCCTCAACCTGTTTGAAAGCATCCCGAGCTTAATAGGATAGCGGGTTCATGCTGCAAAGTGAGATAGAGGCTGCATGTCATTTACGGAAGCACAATTAAGCGCCTGGCTCGCGGCCTTTATCTGGCCGTTGATTCGCATTAGTGCGTTGGTAGCGTCCGCGCCGGTGTTCAGCTCTAAGCAGACGCCGATTCACTTCCGTATCGGCTTTGCATTGATTCTCACCTGGATATTGATGCCGTTGGTGCCGGTACCGCAAAACGTTGAAGTGTTTAGTCCCGAAGCCATGTTGATCGTTGCCCAGCAGGTGCTGATCGGATTGGCCATGGGTTTTGTGCTGCATCTTGTGATGGCGGCGATTGTTTTCGGTGGTCAGGTTATTGCCTACAGTATGGGTCTTGGCTTTGCATCCATGGTCGATCCGCAAAACGGGGTGCAGGTGCCGGTACTGTCGCAGTTCTACCTGATCATGGCGACGTTGATGTTTCTGCTGCTCGACGGGCATCTGATTTTGGTAGAGCTGTTGGCGCGCAGTTTTCATACCTTTCCGATTGCGGTGGATGGCATCTCCCGAAATAACCTGGCCGATATCGTCGGTTGGGGGAGCCAGATGTTCAGTGGCGGTCTATTGATGGGACTGCCGGTCATGGCGGCGCTGCTGCTGGTCAACCTGGGGATGGGGGTTGTGACTCGTGCTTCGCCCCAGCTCAATATTTTTGCAGTGGGTTTCCCGGTTGCGATCTTGATCGGCTTTGTTCTGATCTGGATCACACTGCCCAATGTGATGGGTAACTTTGGTGAACTGCTGGATGACGGCTTTGCGTTGATCGAGCGGTTACTGGGTATTGCGAGGTAGAGAATGGCTGAGAACCAAGACGGTCAAGAGAAGTCGGAAGAACCCACGTCGAAACGACTTCAGGATGCCAAGAAGAAAGGCCAGGTGGCCCGCTCGCGTGAGCTCAACACGATGGCGATTACGCTTATTGGTGGGATGGCGCTGGTCGGTATGAGTGGCCACTTTGGTGAGGGGCTGTCGGAAATCATGAGCAGCAATTTCTCCATTCCCCGTGCCGATATCTATGAACCGATGGCGATGCTACGGCGTCTGTTGGCGGCCATTAAAGATGCGCTGCTGATGTTGGTGCCGTTCTTTGTGGTGGTGATTGCCGTGGCGGTGCTGAGTGCGGTCTCGTTGGGGGGGATCGCTTTTAGCGGTCAGGCCATGGCGCCCAAGCTGAGTAAACTCAATCCGATCACCGGTATGAAACGGGTGTTTTCGGTAAAAGGTTTGATTGAGCTGCTGAAGGCGTTGGGCAAATTTTTTCTGATTGGTGGCGCCACCGCACTGACACTCTGGTTGACGCTGGAAGACTATATCCGTTTGAGCAATATGGAGCTGGGCCCCGCCGTCAGTGAGCTGGCTTCACTCATCGGTTGGTCATTCGTGTTGATCGCCACGACCCTGATTGTTATTGCCTTCATCGACATCCCTTTCCAGCTTTGGAATCACAAGCGTGAGCTGAAGATGACCAAGCAAGAGGTGCGGGAAGAGATGAAAGATACGGAGGGTCGCCCGGAAGTGAAAGGGCGTATCCGTAACCTGCAGCGTGAGATCGCCATGCGCCGCATGATGGAAGAGGTGCCCAAGGCCGACGTGGTAGTGACCAACCCGACCCACTATGCCGTGGCGCTACGCTATGATCAGTTCAGCATGCGTGCACCGAAAGTGGTGGCAAAGGGTAAGGATCTGGTGGCTGCCAACATCCGTAATGTCGCCAGTGAGCACGATGTGCCGCTGATCGAGTCGCCCATGCTGGCGCGTGCCATCTACTTCCATACCGAGATTGGTGAGTTTATTCCGGCTGGACTCTACCTTGCTGTTGCAAAACTGTTGGCTTACCTGTTCCAGTTGAAGGTCTATCAGACCGAAGGTGGTCTGAAGCCCCATCAGCCACAAGACCTTCAGATTCCGGAAGAGTTGCAGGTGCCGGAGTCTGACACATGAATGCCACCGCTATTCTGGATAATGTAAAAGCGCTGGGCGCCAAGGGGGTGGGCGCTCCACTGGTGCTGATGATGATGTTGGGGATGTTGGTCATCCCGCTGCCGCCGCTCGCTTTGGATGTGCTGTTTACCTTCAATATCACTCTCTCGCTGGTGGTGCTGTTGGTGGTGATTTACACCTTTCGCCCCCTGGACTTCTCCGTCTTCCCCAGCCTGTTGCTGGTTGCCACTCTGCTGCGCCTGGCGCTGAATGTCGCCTCTACCCGTGTGGTTCTGCTGGAAGGGCATCAAGGGGGCGATGCCGCTGGTAAGGTGATTGAAGCATTTGGTGCTTTCGTTATCGGGGGCAACTACGCCGTTGGTCTGGTGGTCTTTGCCATTCTGGTGATCATCAACTTCGTGGTGGTTACCAAAGGCGCGGGGCGTGTTTCGGAAGTGAGCGCCCGTTTTACTTTGGATGCCATGCCGGGTAAGCAGATGGCGATCGATGCCGATCTCAACTCAGGCTTGATCAATCAGGATGAGGCGCGGCAGAGACGAGAAGAGGTGTCGAGCGAAGCCGACTTCTACGGGGCGATGGATGGCGCCAGTAAATTTGTCCGGGGTGATGCGGTCGCCGGCATTCTGATTCTGCTGATCAATATTATCGGCGGGTTGGCGATTGGGATGGTGCAACATGATCTGGATCTCTCTACGGCCCTGCGCTTCTACGCCTTGTTGACCATTGGTGACGGTCTGGTTGCACAGATCCCGTCGCTGCTTCTCTCTACTTCAGCGGCGATTATCGTCACCCGTGTGGCTGCTTCGGCTGAGCAGGATATGGGCACCCAGGTGTTCAGCCAGCTCTTCACCTCGCCGAAGGCGTGGGTGGTGACGGCTACCGTGCTGTTTCTAATGGGCAGCATTCCGGGAATGCCCAACTTTGCCTTCTTGTCACTGGCCACTGCAGCGGGTGGTATTGCTTGGTGGATCTATAAAAAACAGCAACAGGCGGCTGTTGTACCGGTGCCTGATGTTGCGGCATCAGAGCCTTCGCAAGAGCAGGTCGATCTGAGCTGGGATGATGTGCAGCCGGTGGATATTATCGGTCTGGAGGTAGGCTACCGTTTAATCCCCTTGGTTGATCGTAACCAGGGCGGTCAATTGATGAATCGAATCAAAGGGGTGCGTAAGAAACTCTCCCAAGAGCTGGGTTTCTTGGTGCAGCCTGTGCACATTCGTGACAACCTCGATCTCAGCCCAGCCGGTTATCGGATTCTGTTGCATGGGGTAGTGATCGGTGAGGCCGAGATTCACCCGGATCAGGATCTGGCGATCAACCCCGGCCAGGTGTTCGGTAATTTGCAAGGAATTCCAACCAAGGACCCGGCCTTTGGGCTGGATGCGGTCTGGATCGACACCAGCCAGCGTGATCATGCTCAGACGCTTGGTTACACCGTGGTTGACAGTAGCACGGTAGTGGCGACCCATCTGAGTGAAATACTGCAGTCCCATGCCCAGGAGTTGATCGGACATGAAGAGGTGCAGCAGCTATTGGATGTGTTGTCCCGGAATGCGCCCAAGTTGGTTGAAGATCTGGTGCCGGGCACCCTCACCTTGGGGCAGATTCTGAAAGTGCTGCAGAACCTGTTGTCGGAGGGTGTGCCGATTCGTGATATTCGCACAATCGCCGAAACTCTGGCGGAACATGCCCCAAAAAGTCAAGACATCGGCGCTTTGACCGCAGCCTCACGTATTGCGCTGTCACGCTCTATTGTCCAGCAACTCGTTGGTCCTGCTGAAGAAATCCCGGTTGCCGTGCTGGATCCTAATCTGGAACAGATATTGCAACAGTCATTGCAGGCCTCCGATCAGGGGGGTATGGGATTTGAACCCGGGTTGGCTGAACAACTGCAACAAGCATTGATTGAGACGGCCAACCAACAGGAGATGATAGGGCAAGAAAGCATATTACTGGTTGCTGCACCGCTAAGGGCTTGGATGGCCCGGTTTGTGAAACACAGCGTTCCCGGTATGAATGTCCTCTCCTATAACGAGGTTCCAGATAATCGACAGATCAAAGTAGTAGCGACTGTCGGTAGGCCGAATGCGAATGCATAAGGTAGTCCACTAACAGGATGCAGGGAGTAAGCACTGTTACCCGGTGGTGCCGAATGTTGATCGCGGAGACTGCTGGGTATGAAGATAAAAAGATTTTTTGCGAAAGATATACGTCAAGCCCTGCGCCAGGTGCGCGAAACTTTGGGTGCTGATGCCGTTATCCTTTCCAATAAACCCGTTGATGGTGGTGTCGAACTGGTTGCCGCAATGGATTATGACGCCTCCGCCTATGAGGTGCAGGAGAGTCCAAATCACAGCTCGGCTGAACCACCGCCCGCCAATGTTACGCCATTTACCAAGCCCGAGCCGGAGAGCGCTGTATCGTCCCACCAGCCCGAGCCTCAGGTGCAACCCCAATCCCGTGTCAATCAACCGGCGCCAAAAGTTGAGTGGAGCCAGGACCCCATGCTGGTTGAGATGCGCGAAGAGATGAAGAGCTTGCGCCGCATGGTTGAGAATGAACTCTCTGGCCTCAGTTGGCGTGAGATGAGCGCCAATCAACCCCACGCAAAAGAGTTACTGCGACGACTGATCAGTCTCGACCTCAGCCCCGATATCTGTAAACAGCTGGTTGAGTCGGTGGGGGCGGTTGAGACCATCGATCAGGCTTGGCGCAAGGCCCTTTACTTTCTTGCGACGGAAGTAGCCACCGTGGGTGACAGCCTGCTTGACCAGGGTGGTGTTGTTGCCTTGATCGGTCCGACCGGTGTTGGCAAGACCACCACGATCGCGAAACTGGCAGCCCGTTATGCGCTACGTCACGGTAACCGTCATGTAGCGCTGATTTCGACCGATAACTACCGCATCGGCGCACAAGAGCAGCTTAACACCTATGCACGCATTCTCGATGTGCCGATTCGCTCCGCGGCGAATGCTGAAGAGTTGAGCATCGCCCTGAACTGTTTTGCTGATAAACGCCTGGTGCTGATTGATACCGCCGGTATGAGTCAGCGTGATATTCGCCTGAGCGAGCAGCTCTCCATGCTCTACGGCGATCACAAACAGGTACGCTGTTTTCTGACCCTTTCGGCAACGACTCAGCAGTCTGCTCAAGAGCAGGCGATCAGAGCCTTCAGTGTGGCCAGACCCGAAGCCTGCGTGCTGACTAAAGTGGACGAAGCGGCGACCCTGGGTGGCACACTCTCGGCGCTAATTCATAGTGCCATGCCGGTGGCTTTCATGGCGGACGGGCAGAAGGTGCCGGAGGATATCCATTTGGCGCGTGCACACACGCTGGTCAGTCGCGCGGCAACCTTAAGTGAGACCGGTAACATGGAATATGGTGATGAGTACCTCGCGATGACGTTGGGGGGTGTAAGGGCTAATGCTCATGTCTAGTGTTGTATCAGATCAAGCATCTGGATTAAGAAGAATGGTAAACCCTAGTCCGGTTCGAGTCATTGCGGTGACTGGAGGAAAAGGGGGCGTTGGTAAAACCAATATTTCGGTCAACCTGGCGGTAGCCATGTCGGAGGCTGGAAAACGGGTCATGCTACTGGACGCCGACCTGGGATTGGCCAATATCGATGTGGTGTTGGGGTTGCATCCCGAAAAAGATTTATCTCATGTCTTGCAAGGTGAATGCGGCCTGGAAGATGTGGTGATCGAGGGGCCGGCGGGGATCAAAGTGGTGCCCGGTGCCTCCGGTGTTCAGCAGATGGCGGAGTTGAGTCCAGCAGAGCATGCTGGACTGATTCGGGCGTTTAGCGATATCGGTTCCGATCTGGATGTCCTGATCGTCGACACCGCCGCGGGCATCTCAGATACCGTGGTGAGTTTTAGTCGGGCGGCTCAGGAAGTGGTGGTTGTGGTGTGCGATGAACCGGCCTCCATCACCGATGCCTACGCCATGATCAAGCTGCTCAATCGGGAGTACGGTATTGACCGCTTCCGCATACTGTCCAATATGGCGCGCAGTGCCCAGGAAGGGCGAGATCTCTATAACAAAATGTATCGCGTTACCGATCGTTATCTGGACGTCATGCTCAGCTACATGGGCAGCGTTCCCTATGACGACTCTCTACGTAAGGCCGTGAAGTCACAAAAGCCGGTGGTTCAGGCCTATCCACGCAGTCGTGTAGCACAAACATTTAAGAATTTGGCGAAGAAGGCCGATAACTGGCCTGTACCGGAAGGAGCTGGCGGTCACCTGCAGTTCTTCGTCGAGCGGCTGATTCAATTCACAAGTCACAATGGGGAGATTGGAAGGTGAATGGCTTAGCAACCTATAGTGCAGTATCAGAGCAGGGCTCTGATGACTTGGTGTCTAGGCATGCGCCCTTAGTTAAGCGTATTGCCTACCACCTGATGAACAGACTGCCGCCTAATGTCCAGGCGGATGACTTGATACAGGCTGGCATGATTGGCCTGTTGGAGGCGAGCAGAAACTACGACGCGAGCCAAGGCGCCAGTTTTGAAACCTATGCGGGTATCCGTATTCGCGGCGCCATGTTGGATGAGATTCGCCGTAGCGACTGGACGCCTCGCTCAGTGCATCGCAAGGCCCGCATGGTGGCTGACGCGATGCGTGAAATCGAACATGAACAGGGGCGTGATGCGCGTGATGTCGAAGTGGCGGAAGCACTGGACATGTCTCTTGATGAGTACCATCGAATTCTGCAGGACGCCTCGGGATGCCGTATTTTCAGCATCGAAGAGTTACAGACTGTGGGCGAACTGCCGATGGATCGATCAGATGGAAGCGTGTCCGGTCTGTTCGATGGTATGCAGAAAGATGCGTTCAAGGGCGCGTTGGCTGATGCAATAGCAGGACTACCAGAACGGGAGAGACTGGTTATTGCGCTCTATTATGATGAAGAGTTGAACTTGCGCGAAATTGGCCAAGTGTTGGGTGTGAGTGAATCGAGGGTATGCCAAATCCATAGTCAGGCAACACTCAGATTGCGGTCACGTCTCTCAGAGTGGCTGGGTGATTCAGATGAGATGTGATGCGGGATCGAAGTTAGATCACGGCACAGTATTTGGAGGTTACTTTGGATAAGAACATGAAGATTCTCGTTGTGGACGATTTCTCCACGATGCGGCGGATTATCAAAAATCTGCTCAGGGATCTCGGATTCACAAATACTCAAGAGGCAGATGACGGGAATACCGCGCTGCCGGCACTACAAGCGGGCAATTTTGATTTCCTGATCACCGACTGGAACATGCCCGGTATGACAGGTATCGATCTTTTGAAGGCTGTCAGAGCCGATAACAAATTGGCTTCCCTGCCAGTACTGATGGTCACTGCCGAGTCAAAGCGAGAACAGATTATTGAAGCAGCACAAGCTGGTGTTAATGGCTACGTGGTAAAACCATTTACCGCTACAACGCTAGAAGAAAAAATCAATAAGATTTTTGAACGTGTTGAAGGCTGACATGGGCAAAGAGATAAACTTAACTGGCGGAGAAGGTTATGGATGCTGCGGAACGCCTTGAAAAGGCGCGGTTATTGGTCACCCAACTTGAATCTGGGGACGATGAGGCTGCTGAGATAACGCTTGATCAAATTGCGATTAAGAAGGAGCCTGACCTGTTCCAAGAAGTGGGGCGGCTGACTCGGGAACTGCATGAAGCGATAAATGGTTTTTTGCTTGACCAGCGCATTGCTGAGTTGGCGGAACGTGACATACCCGATGCCAGCGAACGGCTCAATTACGTCATAGAGATGACAGAAGATTCAGCCAACAGAACCTTGGAGGCGGTGGAAGAGAGTCTGCCTATTGCTGATGAGGTCAAAGAGAAGGCTGATCGGCTCGCTGAACAGTGGCAGCTATTTCGCACGCGTCAGCTTTCGGTTGATGAATTTCGCATTCTCAGCGAAGAGCTAAATCAATTTTTTACCCAATTGACTGAGCATGTCGGCGTAATAAACGGCAATTTGTCTCAGGTGCTGATGGCCCAAGACTTTCAAGATCTTACTGGGCAGATTATTCGCCAGGTGATTACCCTGGTACACGATGTAGAGGAGAAACTGGTGCAGCTGGTCAGGATTTCCGGCGCTCAGTTACCCGATAAACAACAACATGCAGAAAAACTTGAGGGCCCCGTTGTTCCAGGAGTGGATCAGGGAGATGTGGTAGCAGGTCAGGATGATGTAGATGACTTGCTTTCCAGTTTAGGTTTTTGAGGTGGAAAGTCATGGCCATTGATATGGATGACGAAATTCTCCAGGATTTTTTAGTAGAAGCTGGAGAAATTTTAGAACAATTAAATGAACAACTAGTAGACCTTGAGCAGCAACCTGACGATTTTGACCTTTTGAACGCTGTTTTCAGAGGGTTTCACACGATTAAGGGTGGTGCAGGTTTTCTCAATATCGAACCGTTGGTTGAAGTGTGTCATCGCGCTGAAGATGTGTTCAATGTTTTGCGCCAAGGGCAACGCAATGTCGATGCCCATCTTATGGATGCCGTGCTGCAGGTACTGGATGTGGTGAACGAAATGTTTGCCATGGTGCAATCGGGGGAGGACCCCGAGCATGCCGATTCAGAACTGCTTGAGACACTGACCTCGCTGGCGCAGCCGGATGACGGTGAATCTGAAGCGGATGAACCAGAACCTGAGCCTGAGCCCCAGGCTGAACCGGAACCAGAGCCCGAGCCCGTGCAACGGGTTACGGAAGAGCCGAACGGTTCGCCGGCGGCAGCTACGCCAGAAGCTGGTAGCGATGATGAGATAACCGAACAGGAGTTTGAAGCCCTGCTTGACCAACTGCATGGACCGGGAAAGCACGGTGGCGTGCCTGCCCCGGATACCGAAGCTGCGCCTGCGGTTGATGAGGATTCTGACGAAATCACGGAAGAGGAGTTTGAGCACTTACTTGATGAACTGCATGGTAAGGGGAAATTTAAGCCTCCGGTTGTAGAAGAGAAAGCGCCAGTCACTGATGATGATATTACGGAAGAGGAATTTGAACAGTTACTTGATGATCTGCACGGTAAAGGGAAGTT
>JAKSCN010000374.1 GCA_022360595.1 Chromatiales bacterium | reverse complement strand
GGGCAGCGGGTGATGACGTTGTCGATCACATACTTGCGGCCGCGCTCGGAGACGAACTTCTTCACCTCGTCCTGGTCGACCTTCATATCGTCGCGCCAGGTACCGATGGTGGCCAGGTCAGCACGCTGGACCGAGTTCATACAGTCGTTCGGGCAGCCGGAGACTTTGTATTTGAACTTGTAGGGCAGCGCGGGACGGTGCATATCGTCGAGGGCGTTGTTGACCAGCATGCGCATGGTACGGCCTTCGTCGAAGCAGGAGTGTTCACAGCGTGCCGCACCCACACAGCTCATGCCGGTACGTACTGCAGGACCAGCGCCGCCTAGGTCAAAGCCGAGTTCATTAATGGCATCAAAGGCGGGTTGAACATTATCGGTGGTACAGCCCTGGAACATGATGTCACCAGACTGGCCGTGGAAGGCAATCAGACCAGAGCCATACTCTTCCCAGATGTCGCACATCTTGCGCATGGTGTCGGTGTCGTAGTGCATACCTGGAGGAGGCATAACACGCAGTGTGTGAAACTCAGCCGCTTCAGGAAATACAGGCTGGCCTTCGTCATTCTTCAGCTCGGTGAAGCGCGGAATGATACCGCCACCGTAGCCGATAACACCAACGGTGCCGCCTTTCCAGTAGCCCTTGCGGGTCTGGTATGAAGTCTCAAGCTGACCCAGCAGGTCAACCATCATATCGTTATCGTTTGCCAGACGCTTGAGGCCGGTTACAAACGAGGGCCAGGGGCCGCTCTCCAACTGGTCAAGCATTGGCGTATCATGCATCGGTTTTGCCATCGGTTCCTCCCGAAATACATCCTGTTTATTGTGGATGCGATCTACTCACATGGGGGATTAACCACATGGAGTGTGGATTGGTCGTCATCTTTTAGACTGAGTACAGAAGGTATGCTAGACGCTTAATTGTATGAGAAAAACACTTGGTTTTTGAGGAATTGACCAGGGGCGGAAGGGTGTGTGAGGTGGCGGATAAAAAAATGCCCGGCAAGATGCCGGGCAAAAGCTCTCTATGCACTGTTCAGAGAGAGGAGGATTAGTGCATGAACAGACCACCGTTCACTGGGATATTGGCGCCAGTGACATAAGCCTGCTGTTCAGCAGCCAGGAAGGAGATCGCAGAGGCGATCTCTTCCGGCAGACCCATGCGACGCATGGGGATTCCAGAGATGATGGCTTCTTTGACATCATCACGAATCGCATCAGTCATAGCGGTTTTGACATAGCCGGGTGAGATGGTGTTAACCGTGACACCCTTGGCTGCACCTTCCTGGGCCAGAGCCATGGTGAAACCGTGCATACCCGCTTTGGCGGCAGAGTAGTTGGCCTGACCAAACTGACCACGCTGGCCGTTGACTGAGGAGATGTTGATAATGCGACCGAAACCGCGGGACAACATGCCTTCCCAAACAGGTTTAGTAACGTAGAAAACGCTGTTCAGGTTGGTTTCGATGACCGCGTCCCACTGCTCGTCTGTCATACGCTTCATGGTAGTGTCGCGAGTGATGCCGGCGCAGTTAACCAGAACGTCAACAGCACCAAACTTCTCTTCGACTTCAGCCATCATGCGAGCGCTGTCTTCAGCGGAGGAGACATCGCCTTTAACCAGACCGATCTGCAGATCTTCCGCAGCGCGGGCAGCACTCCAGTCGGCCAGTTTCTCTTCCTCGGCTGGGTGATAGGTCGCGACAACTTTGCAACCATCCTGAGCCAGGCGTTGACAGATAGCGGTACCAATACCACCCATACCGCCGGTTACTACAGCAAGACGTCTCTTTTCGGTCATCCTCAAAACCCCCAGAATTTATTTATATGTTGTTAAATGTCAGTAAGCTGAGCGCCTTTGATTAAGCGGCTTTCTGAGCAGCTTCAGTCATTTTGCTGGTGAAAGTGTTAACGCTCTTTTCAACCAGGGCACGGTACTCGTCACGAGTATCGTTAGCGGTCTCGATGTTTTCGCGGCCCTTGGCAACCAGGGTTTCACCCAGTTTTTTAGCCAGTTCAGTCTGGCCGGTAGTCAGCTCTTTGATGTCCTGAGTTTCAGTGCTCAGCTTGACCTGCTCGATACCAGTGTCCAGCAGCAGGTTGAAAGTATCCATCTGAGCAGCTACGAATTTTTCCCAAGTGCGCAGATTCAGCTCGCCGAAAGCGCGGGCAGTTTCGAAACCGGTGGTAGTCAGGTCCTTCATCATTTCCAGGTTGTCTTTGGTAGTGATCATGGTTAGCTCCTTAGATAAAGTCTTGTGCGTTGCAGCATTGTTGCGACGCAGCATAACTAAATTAGCAACTGCTTGTCAACCATTTAGATGAAAAAATTGTGCGGTGCACAAAAAATGAGGCGAGCAGCAAGATTATCGGTAAATCTTGCTATTTCAGGGGGTTAATCGTCGGACTTGTTGGGAGGATTGCTGAGACCGGCGGCTTTGAAGAAGCTGTTCTGCATATCTGACCACATTTTTATATTGCGCTGGGCCAGCTCGGACATGGTCTTCATAGGATCAACGCCAAGGCTGTCACGCAGGTGGTCCTGCTGCTGGGCGAACATCAACATGCTCTCTTCCAGATAGCGGGCAAATAACCCCTGGACGCTGCCGCCGTAGTAGCGAATGATCTGGGATAGCATGGTGGCGCTGAACAGCGGTTCGCCGCCAGACTCCTCTTCCAGCATGATCTGCAGCAGGATGGAGCGGGTGAGGTCTTCTTCGTTGTTGGTGTCGATCACTTTAAAATCGACCCCCTGCATCACCAATCCACGGATATCTGACAAGGTGATATAGCGGCTCAGCTCCGTGTCATAGAGACGTCTATTAGGGTACTTTTTAATAATTCTAGTGCTCGACATAACGTCATCTCCTCGTGCGAGAGTCGATTCAATACTCAAAGTCTACCTGGGAATATAAGTAAATGTGAAATTTCTTTTTCCAATTCATGACATATCAAACGCTTATTTATAAAGCGGGCCCCAAGAGAAAAGGGCTGGGAGATCCTTGATCTCACCAGCCCTTTCACTTTGGTCAGCTCAAAAGAGTCTGATAAAAGTGGTTTAAATCCCCCATTAGCTGCGCTCTACAGCCAGGGCAACTCCCATACCGCCACCGATACAGAGGGTGGCCAGACCTTTTTTGGCATCACGCTTTTGCATTTCGTGCAGCAGTGAGACCAGAACACGAGCCCCGGATGCACCGATCGGGTGACCGAGAGCGATAGCACCACCGTTGACGTTTACCTTGTCAGCGTCCCAATCCATATCTTTGTTCACCGACATGGCCTGGGCGGCAAAAGCCTCATTGGCCTCAACCAGATCCAGGTCGGCAACGCTCCAGCCAGCCTTCTCCAGGCACTTGGTGGAGGCGGTGATCGGGCCGGTTCCCATGATGGATGGATCGACGCCGGTAGAGGCGAATGCCTTGATGGTAGCCAGAGGTGTCAGCCCCAGCTCTTTGGCCTTGCTTTCAGACATGACGACAACAGCCGCAGCACCATCGTTGATACCTGAAGCGTTACCGGCGGTTACTGTGCCTTCACGGTCAAATGCGGGACGCAGCTTGCCCAGACCTTCAGCGGTAGTGCCGTGGCGTGGGAACTCGTCGGCTTCGAAAACCACCGGATCGCCCTTACGCTGAGGGATGCTGACCGGGATGATCTCATCGTTGAATTTACCCGCTTTCTGAGCGGCCTCGGCCTTTTGTTGAGAAGCGGCAGCAAATTCGTCCTGCTCGGTGCGGCCGAACTCATACTGCTTGGCAATGTTTTCAGCGGTTGTACCCATGTGATAGTTGTTGAAGGCGTCCCAGAGACCGTCGACGATCATGGTGTCCTTCATTTTCCAGTCACCCATCTTGGTACCGTTACGTGAGCCGGGCACCACGTGAGCAGACTGACTCATGCTCTCCTGACCACCGGCGACAACGATATCGGCATCGCCACACATGACTGCCTGCATTGCCAGGTGAACCGCTTTCAGGCCACTGCCGCAAACCTTGTTGATAGTCATGGCGGGAACGGTAATAGGAAGACCCGCTTTCAGCGTGGTCTGACGGGCGGGGTTCTGGCCGCAGCCGGCAGCCAGTACCTGGCCGAGGATCACCTCGTCAATCTGCTCTGGCGCCAGACTGGCCTTCTCCAGCAAACCTTTGACCACCTGGGCGCCAATGTCAGCGGCCGATAAACTGGCCATGCTGCCACTGAAGTTCCCAATGGCCGAACGTCCTGCCGCAACAATAACTACATTCTCGCTCATACGTACCCCTCTCTTAATCTATCGTTTTCGTAAAGATTCAGCTTGTCCGAGACTAGCAAATGAGCTGGCTGCAAACCAACTCCCGGTTAAACAGGGTTATTACCCAATGTATCCGCCTGAAAGCATCCTTCATTCAGATGCTATTAATAAACAGTGTAAATAAAAATGTTGCAGTGCACAATAAGGGCGTGCTATAGTTTTTGCTGCTATAGAAAAAACCATTGGAAAATCAATACTATGAGTCAACAAGGTTTCTGGAATGACGACTGGATGCAGATCCAGCGTAAATATTGGGAAAACTGGACCGAGATGAGTCAAAAGGCAATGGGTAGTATGCCTGGTGTTAGTCAGACCACTCCTTGGGAAAACGCGATGGAGCACTGGTGGAAAGCGTTTGCCCCGACCGCACCTGACACTGCCAGTGATTTCATGAGCAAAATGATGAATCAGGGTAGAACCTTTTTCAATATGGCTGAACAGTTCAGCGGCACCATGCAGGGAAATGGCGGCATGGCTGAATGGACAGAGGTTCTCAACAAAACCTTTACCGATATGCAGAACACCTTCCTGAACGCTGGTCAGGGTCAAGGTGACGACGCTATGCAAAAGATGATGGCCTACTGGGAGATGCCACTGGATAACTGGCAGCGCATGGTCTCTTCACTGTCACTGACACCGGGTGATGCTCTACGTAACATGCAGCATGCCGCGCCTCAAGAGCACCTGGAGCGTTTCCTTTCAGCACCTGGCCTGGGTTACACCCGTGAAGAGCAAGGGCAGTATCAGGACATGATGCTTGCCGGCGTTGAGTATCAGAAGAATCTGCAAGAGTACATGATGTTCTTCTCCAATACCGGTGCTCTCTCTGTTGACCGCATGCGCCAGAATCTTGAGCAGTTGGCGAAAGATGGCAAATCGATCACCACCGCACGTGGTCTGTTCGACGCTTGGGTTGCTGCCTGTGAAGAGGTGTATAGCGAGCAGGTGATGACACCAGAGTATCTGCAGCTCCACGGTAAACTGGTCAACTCACTGATGCGCGTCAAACGCCAGATGATGAACTTGGTGGAAGAGGGCTGTAGCGCCTTGAATATGCCCACCAATTCTGAACTACGCACACTGCAGAACCGTATGCAGGAAAACCGTCGTGAGATTCGTGCGCTGAAGCGTGAAGTCAATCAACTGAAAGCGATGTTGGCTGAAAAAGCGCCCGCCCCAAAGCGCAAAGCTGCCCCAAAGAAGAAAGCGGCAGTAAAGAAGTAATTGATTGGCAGTACACACTGAATTTCTGAGCGCCGGAAGCAGCGCTCAAAATGAGGAGAATTATCGTGTTCCCTATTGAGATACGACCCGACCAACTTGCAGAAGAGATGGCTGATTTCAGCCGCAAACTCGGCCAGGGTGTTGAAAATCTGCTGAACGCAGATCAGATCGATACCGGTGTCACCCCGAAAGAGGTTGTCTACACCGAAGATAAACTGACCCTCTACCGTTACACAGCACCAGAAGGTACCAAGCAGAACAAAGTACCCATGCTGGTGATCTACGCGCTGGTTAACCGTCCTTACATGACAGACATCCAGGAAGATCGCTCCACCATCAAGAACCTGCTGGCTCAAGGCCAGGATGTCTACCTGATCGACTGGGGCTATCCTGATGGCGCCGACTCCAGTATTTCAGAGTCTGGTACGTTATTGCAAGGCCCTGGGTCAGATGGAGGTATATCGCTACCTCGC
>JAKSCN010000147.1 GCA_022360595.1 Chromatiales bacterium | reverse complement strand
TTAAAAAAATCGGAATCAACACTTGTAGGTTTTCCTCCCAATATTTTCTAATTAAAGAATTAAACGTTTGCTTAATCACATAAACATTGGAAACATGGATTCTTACTTGTGTTACTCTGAGATCAGTCACCTTGCGGGGCGATTGGGTGCGAAGCTCTTTATTGGTTATCTGAAAAAATGGACGGAGTTTGTGGAGCGACCACAAAGCGTCCGCAGTGGGAGCTGGCAAGGCTATCCACGGCATGAGGATTTCGCCGTCGATCCCAACTGGTCAGTTCAGCGAGTCGTGCGGTTCGTTAAGGGGGTAAGGGCGTTGGGTGTTCCTTATCTGGACATCCCTCCTGGTACGAGCGCTCATGATCCGAATAGAGGGAACAGCCGCTATTTCATCAGCGATGCCGAGATGAGAGAGCGTGCTTCCGTGGGCAGACCCCTATCGGTCGAACGAGTGATGCACTGCCATGATGGCGATCTGTTGCTCCAAATTCAACGTGAGGAGCTTTTTGATGAGTCAGCCTGAGCGGTTGATGGATCACTATCAATTGGTTGAGACCAGTCTTCAAGAGCAGCAACCTAACGGCAGTGTGCGATGCGGGCTCTGTGCCTGGCGCTGCAAGGTGGGCCATGGTCAGCGGGGTTTTTGCCAAGCCCATGTTAACCGTAACGGCACGCTCTTTAATCTCTCTTACGGTATTCTCTCCTCTATTGATGTGGGGCCCATAGAGGGCAAACCGGTCAAACATTTTCAGCCCGGCACACAGGTTCTCTCGGTTGGCAGTTATGGGTGCAGTTTTCGATGCGGTGGTTGCCATAATCTGGAGATCTCCTGGGGAGTGAGTGCACTGGATGCACTGGCGCGAGGTGAGTCCACCGAGGCCTTTATCACACCCGAAGAGTTGATACTGGCTGCCCAACAGCAGCAGGTGCAAGGTATCGCCTTTACCTATTCAGAGCCGGCAGTCTGGTTGGAGTATGTTATGGATGTATCCCGCCTGGCTCATGAGGCGGGACTCTACACCGTCTATGTCAGCAACAGTTTTATCACCGCTGAGGCGCTTCGGCTCGTCGCACCGCTGATCGATGTGCTCTGTTCGGATATCAAAAGCCTGCGTGATGATTTCTATCACGAGATCTGCCCGACAGCCCGGGTAGCGCAGGTATTGTCGGCCATTGAACTGGCCCATCAGTTGGGCATCCATGTGGAGACCCGGACCAATATTATCCCGGGCAAGAATGATGATATGGATGAGCTCTATCGCATCGCCTGCTGGGTCAGGGAACATCTGGGGGAAGAGAGCCCCTGGCACATTACCCGTTTTTTTCCTGCCTACAAGCTTTCACATATCGCGCCGACACCCAGTGAAACGCTTTGGGGGGCGTATGATCAGGCTAAACGGGCGGGATTGAAGAGTGTCTATGTCTATGATGAGACAGGGTGTGATTGCGCCAAGGAGAACAAGCCCTTGCAGGCCTTCTTCCCGGATAAAGCGACTCAGTTGCACACCGTTAAGAGATGCAGTGCATCCTGCTGTGGAGAAGAGGGCATTCTGCTCAGGAAGTATGAGTAGTGCTTCCAATTTAATGGAGTGGATAGATGGGACGAATGGTTGACTGTGTGGTGCTTAAACGTAAGGCGGAGGGGTTGGATAAACCGCCTCACCCCGGTGATCTGGGCAAGCGTGTCTATGAAAATGTGTCAAAAGAGGGGTGGCAGCAGTGGTTGGAGCGGCTGGTGATGATTATCAACGAAAATGGTTTGAGCACAGCCGATCCTAAGAATCTTGCGCTGATAGAAAAACATATGGTCGGATTTCTGTTCCAGGAGGGTGACTACGGTCAACTCCCGGCAGGTTATCGTGCAGGCGGAAGTAAGAAATAGTCGGTTGCTCGTCTATATTTGCCCATCTACGTTATTGGGGCATGTTAACGGTGTGATAGGCACAACCGATTAATTGCACCCAGTCATCCCATTAATCCAATCAGTGAGCAGCGTGATGCCGGCATCGTCCGTGATATGGCTGGCGAGCGGCGGCATCTGCCCGGGGCCGCGTCGTGCGGCCCGTTCCACAATCAGCGAGCGGTTGGCATCCCCGGGTAGCAGCCGCTTGGGATTGGTCAGTCCCCAGTCGCCATTTTGGCCGTCTATGTTGCAGATTGACATGGCTGAAAATGGGGTGTCGTAACGCAGGTCCATATCAACATTGGTGGGGCCTGAGGGTCTGTGGCAGTTTGCGCAGTTGCTATGCAGCCAGGCCCGGGCGCGTCCATCCAGAGGTTGGTTGCTGTTGTAGGGATCTTCCAGTGCGGGTAATAGTGCCGGGGTATTCGGCAATGGGTTGGTGAACATGCCGATATGCTCCAGCGTCGCTAGTTGATTGGATAGTCGACTGGTGGATGGGTAGGTGATCGCTTTGTTGAGCTGAGCGGTTTCCGGGCCCAGCGAGCGTCCGGCCGCGACGGTGTGGCATTCAAAACACTGGGTTTCGCTGGGGAAGGTCCAGGGTTGCCCTTCAACCGTTACCGTCTTGCCGCCATTGAC
>JAKSCN010000011.1 GCA_022360595.1 Chromatiales bacterium | reverse complement strand
CCTGGCCCCCACACATTTAAAAAGGGGGTTGAGCCTGAAAAAGCACCAATCAAGGCACGAGGAGTGCAGTTTGGTCGTTCCAAATAAGCGACGAGTAACGCTGAGTGGTGCTTTTTCAGGCTCAACAGTGCCAATCAAATTAGTGTTAACAGGCCCTAGCAAGGTATAGACCAGTCCAAACATAGCCGGCAGTTCAGCCAAGCTGGCTCGGACAATCAGTTGGCGCAACTTTGCGTTTTCGTCGGCCAGGTCGTTTAAATGATGGGGGATGTCTGGTCGGTACGCCGGGGTTGCCGCAGTTTGAGCAGTAGAGCGGGGAGTGCTGAGAGTATCCCGACGATGAAGATGATCTGCAGTACCTCGCCATCAAGAGGAGTGCTCGCGTTAGAGGTTGAGAGAAACCAGATTAGACCGCCCAGCAGCAGGATACCGATGAGCAGAGAGAGCCACACTATCTGGGCTAATCTACTGGTATCGAGCTGCTGGGGATTGGACATACAGGCCCTAACGGATATTGCGGTTTTTGCGATATTTCGGTTTCCCTTTCAGGATCCGATCCATCCGTTTGGCGCGCTTCTCTGCCGCTTGTATCAACAGCTCCTGGCTACCGGTAACTTGATCATCCGAGGCCGGTTGGCGCTGGATGTAGCTGCCGTCAGGCTGCATATCCCAGGCGCTGCGCTGATCGTTGAGTTGCGTGTCGAGAATAGCGCGTAGCTCGTTACGCAATTTGGGATCCTCGACCGGTGTCACCACCTCGACACGCGACTCCAGATTACGCTTCATGGCGTCGGCAGAGCCGATGAAGTACTCTTCGTTACCGCCGTTCTGGAAATAGTAGATGCGGGTGTGTTCAAGAAAACGTCCGACAATGCCGATCACCTGGGCGTTCTCGCTGAGTCCCTCCAGTCCGGGGCGGAAGCGGCAGGTATCGCGCACGATCAAATCCACCTTGACGCCAGCATGAGAGGCCTCGTAGAGCGCACGGGTGATATCGACATCCTCCAAGGCGTTCATTTTGAACTGGATCAGCCCGGGCTGCTCCGGTGAGTGGAGTTTGATCTCGCGCTTGATTTTTGCCAGCAACGCCTGTTTTAGCATCTTGGGTGAAGGCAACAGCTTGCTGTAGTTACGCCGTGGCGTGTAACCGGTGGTGAGGTAGTTGAACAGCTCGGTAGCATCGCGGCCGATCTCTTCGTCGTTGGTGAGAATACCCAGATCCGAGTAGAGGCGGGCGGTACCGGCATGGTAATTGCCTGTGCCGATGTGCATGTAGCGTTTGATGCCGCCGTAATCCTTGCGTACCACCAGAACAATCTTGGAGTGGGTTTTAAGACCGATCACGCCGTAGGTGACATGGATGCCCGCTTCTTCCATGCGGTTGGCCCAGCGGATGTTGGCTGCTTCATCGAAGCGGGCCTTCAGTTCCACCACCACAGCGACCTGTTTGCCGTTACGGGCGGCGCGGATCAGGTATTCGACCACTTTGGTATCCGATGAGGTGCGGTACAAGGTCATCTTAATGGCGCGTACCTTGGGGTCGGAGCTGGCCTCTTTAAGGAAGCGCTCCACCGAGGTCGCAAAGGATTCGTACGGGTGTTGCAGTAGCAGTGGGCCACGCTCACGAATGATGTGGAAGATGTTGCGCGTGTCCTTCAGTTCCGGGTGATCGATGGCCCGGTGAGGCGTATCGTGCAGCTCGGGGATATTGAGCGACACTAGCTCGAATAGGTCGCGCATGGCGAGCATGCCTTCTACCTCGTGGACGTCGGTCTCTTCATCGAGAAATAGCTCCGCTGCCAGCATCCCGCGGTGAATCTCATCCATATCCTTGTGTACTTGCACACGTACTATCGGGGCAAAGCGGCGTTCTCGTAGCTCCGACTGAATCATTGAGAGCAGATCATCGGCATGCTCTTCATTGCGCTCGGTGTTGGCGTTACGGGTTACCCGGAATAGTTCGCAGGAGAGCACCTCCATATCCGGCATCAGCAGATGCAGATTGTTGGAGATGACATCCTCCAGACGGACAAAGTGGTTTCTGTCAGGCAACTTCAGAAAACGGGGGATGCCGCTACCAACCGGTACTTTGATACGGGTCAGTGAGGTCTTGTCCGATTTCCCTGGATAGCGAACCTGCACCAATAGATTGAGAGAAAGGTTCGATATAAACGGAAACGGGTGAGCCGGGTCAATCGCCTGGGGTGTTACCAGGGGGAAGATATTCTGGTAGTAGTAGTCTTGCAGATAGGACTGATCCGCTTTTTTAAGATCATTGAAGTTGAGAATGGCAATGTCGTGCTCTTTCAGCGCATTGAACAGTTCGCGCAGGATGGTGCGTTTGCGCGCTTCCAGTTTCTGTACCTCGAGATGGCACTCATTGATCTGTTGTTGCGGTGTGCGTCCATCAACTGAAGGGAGCGATAGACCAGCGCCCACCTGCTGTTTCAGACCGCCGATGCGTTTCATGAAAAACTCATCGAGATTGGAGCTGACGATCGCCATAAACTTTAAACGCTCGAGCAGCGGAATGCGCGCGTCTTCAGCCTGCTGCAGCACGCGCTTATTGAACTCCAGCCAGGTAAGCTCGCGGTTGAGATAGAGTTCAGGAGAGTCGAGGTCCCAACTTATCTCACTCGGTAGGGGGGCTGCTTTACTGTCATTGGCGGGTGCGAGGTCAGGCGCCGCAGAGCTCTGTTTTGACATAGTCTTCAATCCTTAATAAGTCCTAAGGCGATGGTTTGATCGGGTTGGCGCAGCAAATTAGCGGCCAAGCGTATTATCTCTTTAGTGTACAGGTACACTATTTCAATCACTCTACCAGTGAGGGCGTGAACTACCGTAGGGGTTATTGTTGTGCTTTCCCCGGGCTTGTTAACGATGCGCCGCAAGTGTACGCATCATCCATTCTAACGCATATTCCCGCAAAGGATAGCGGTGGGGGATTGAGGTGGTAAGTGCTGCAGTTGATTAAAAAGCAAAAAAAAACCCGGCTGACACAGCCAGGTTTAATCACGTATAAACCACCAAAGGAGGATGGAGGAGTAAAAGGTCCGACATAACTGGCACTACTACGATACTGCCTTTGGCCAGCTACATCGACCTTTTAGGCGATCAATACTGCAATGCCGCTTGGCATTAATGATCGTTAAAATAAGAATACACTAATATATTAAATCCATCAACCCTTTTTTGTTGGAGGGAATGTTGCTTACCTGGCTAAGCTTACTTTTAGGAAACGCCTTACTAGATTGAAAATACTAGGAATTTTAGTAATGAGCGTGATCTGTTGTACTGCTGGGTTTATTGTAAAGGTTGATCAATGGATGACACTGCTTCCTCGCTGTAAACGCTTGTTCAGCGCGCTGTTAACGGATCATTTATCAGCTGAGGATACGCTGTAAGATGCCGGTATAGATGGCTGATAGGGTATCCAAGTCTTTGACAGCGACGCACTCATTCACTTGGTGAATAGTGGCGTTCAGTGGTCCCAGTTCCAACACTTGGGCGCCGGTAGGGGCGATAAAGCGGCCATCGGACGTGCCGCCGGAGGTTGAGAGGGTGGAAGGGTAACCCGTGGTCTCTAATATAGCCGCTTTAGCGGCATCGACCAGTACTCCCGCGGGGGTCAGGAACGGGTGCCCTGAGAGTCGCCAGGCAATCTCATAGTCGAGCCCGGCGTCATCGAGAATCTGGTGTACCCGGCCTTTTAGGCTCTGTTCCGTTTGCTCAGTGGAGAAGCGGAAGTTGAAAATTACCTCCAGCTCACCGGGGATCACATTCTCAGCGCCGGTGCCGGCGTTAATATTTGAGATTTGAAAACTGGTAGGGGGAAAGTGGTCATTACCTTCATCCCATACTTCAGCAGAGAGCTTTGCCAGTGCTCCGGCTGCGCTGTGCACCGGATTAGAGGCCAGGTGTGGGTAGGCCACATGGCCCTGTTTGCCTTTTACTGTCAGTACGCCGTTGAGGGAGCCGCGGCGGCCGTTCTTGATGATATCGCCCACTTTCTCGGTACTGGAGGGCTCGCACACCAGACAGTAGTCCATCTTCTCCTGCCGGGCTTCGAGGGTTTCCACCACCTTAACCGTGCCGTGGGTGGCGATGCCCTCTTCATCGCTGGTGATGAGGAAGGCGATGGAGCCAGGGTGATCCGGGTGTTCACTGATAAAGGCTTCGCAGGCGGTGACCATGGCGGCCAAGCTACCTTTCATGTCGGCAGCGCCACGGCCATAGAGCATACCGTCCTCGATAGTGGGGGTGAAGGGATCATATTTCCATCTGGCAGGATCACCCGTCGGCACCACATCAGTGTGGCCGGCAAAGGCGACTACGGGTCCCTCACTGCCGCGACGGGCCCAGAAGTTCTCCACATCACCGAAGGGCATTTTCTCGACGGTAAAACCGATCGCCTCCAGGCGTTTTATCATTTGCTTCTGACAGCCGGCATCTTCGGGGGTGACCGATTGGCGGCTGATCAGATCCATGGTCAGTTCAACGGTGGGAGAGAGATTTGACACGTCAGAAGATCTCCTGGTAGCTGATCTCCGAGAAACCGACATAGCGTTTGTCACCGGTATCCAGCACCGGGCGCTTGATGATCGAGGGGGTTTCCAGCATCACCTGGATAGCGCTCTGCTCGTCGATATTGGCTTTGATCTCCTCATCCAGTTTACGCCACATCATGCCGCGTCGATTGAGCAGGGTCTCCCAGCCCAGTTCTGCCACCCAGGTGCGTAGTGTCTGTTCGTCCAGCCCCTGTTTTTTGTAGTCGTGGAACTGGTAGTCGATACCTTGGGTCTCCAACCATTTGCGGGCCTTTTTCATGGTGTCACAGTTGGGGATACCGTAGACGGTAATAGCCATAGTCAACCTCGAAGGGGATAGGCCGGCACCCGACCGGGCACCGGCTTAGTTAAATGATCGACGATAGATCAGATGTCGCGCAACAGTTCGTTGATGCCCACTTTGCCGCGGGTTTTCTCGTCAACCTTCTTCACGATGACGGCGCAGTACAGGCTGTAGGTGCCATCCTTGGAAGGCAGGTTACCGGAGACCACGACTGAGCCGGCAGGGATGCGGCCGTAAGTGATCTCGCCGGTTTCGCGATCCAGGATCTTAGTGGACTGGCCGATGTAGACGCCCATCGAGATGACGGAGCCCTCTTCAACGATAACGCCTTCGACAACTTCTGAGCGTGCGCCGATGAAACAGTTATCTTCGATAATGGTAGGAGCAGCTTGCAGTGGCTCAAGAACACCACCGATACCGACGCCACCGGAAAGGTGAACATTTTTACCAATTTGCGCACAGGAACCAACGGTAGCCCAGGTATCAACCATGGTGCCGGAGTCGACGTAGGCGCCGATATTGACGTAGGAGGGCATCAGTACCGTGCTGGGGGCGATGTAGGAGCCTTTACGGGCAGTGGCCGGCGGCACGACACGAACACCGGTTTCACGGAACTCACGGGAGTTCATGTCGGCATATTTGGAGGCTACCTTGTCGTAGTAATTGGTGAAACCGCCTTTCATGAACCAGTTGTCCTGGATGCGGAAAGAGAGCAGTACCGCTTTTTTGACCCAGTCGTTGACAACCCAGTCGCCATCGCGTTTTTCGGCGACGCGGATTTCACCGCGATCCAACTGCTCAATCGCCTCTTCCACCGCGTCTTTGACGCTGGTGCTGACGTTTCTTGGGGTGATGTCGGCGCGTGATTCAAACGCGTCTACAATGATCGACTGGATATCGCTCATGATACTCTCCGCAATATTGTTCTATAGTGTTTCGATATATTTTCTCATACGTTTGGCCGCATCTATACACTCATCCACAGGCGCGACCAACGCCATTCTGATTCTGTTGCTACCGGGGTTGTAGCCATTGAACTCCCGCGACAGAAAACTGCCGGGCAGTACAGTAATGTTCTCTGTTTGGAACAGCTCCTGGGCGAACTCGATGTCGGAGTTCGGGGTGGCTGGCCACAGGTAGAAGCCCGCTTCAGGCAAGCTAACATCGAGCACATCGTACAGGATGTCGTGAACCGCTGCGAGTTTCTGGGCGTAGAGG
>JAKSCN010000282.1 GCA_022360595.1 Chromatiales bacterium | reverse complement strand
TTTAAACACGCTTTGGAGGCGGATGCCGAGGGCATTCTCACCTTCCTGGAGAAGGGACGTGCTCTGCAACAGCGCGAGCGATTTCAGCTACTGATTACAGTCTGCAGTGCACTCTGGCCAGACCAGGCAGAGGCGATCTGCACCCGTTATGCGGCGGTGCTGCAGACGATTAGTGAGATTTCTGCTCAGGCGCTGCAGGCGGAAGGGCTCTCAGGTCCCGCCCTGGGCCAAGCACTGCGCGAGCGGCGCTTGCAGGCGGTGGCCCAGGTGTTGGCAGGGTGACGGACGGATCAATTCCGCTTTATGATAAAGTTAGACGGATAGTCCGATGAATCAGCCATTGCCAATGACCGACTCTGAGCAACTTAAAAGCAGTAACAGTGAGCCTGGTAAGCTCAAACGGATGCTGAAAAAATCTGCCGTAATGCGCATCCTGCTGGTGGGTCGTCTGATCTGGCCGTTGGGGGTTCTGGTAGGGACGTTACTGTTCACTATCGTGTTCAGCGCGGTGGTCTACTTGAGCAGCGAGGAGCATAAGCTCGCCGGCGTGTTCCTGATTGTCGCCGTGATTGCCCTGTTGGCCGTGATTGTCGGTGCACTGCGATTGCGCCAGCAGCTGCTCAAACCCCTGGCCGAGCTGGAGCAGGCGGTAAACGATGTCTGCCACGGTGAGCCCTGGTCATCGCTTCCGCTGGACAGCGTCGGCGTACTTGGCGGCGTTGCCCGGGACCTGGACAGCCTCAGTGGCGAGCTGATCGATCTCTATGAAGATATGGACAACCGGGTGGCGCGGCAGACCCGTCGTCTGGCCCAACAGACCGCCGCGCTGAAAATTCTCTACGACGTGGCGGCCAGCATCAACAAAGTGAGTGATCTGGATGAGCTGCTGATCCGCTTTATGCCTGTTCTGAAGGAGATGGTGCACGCCTACTCGGCCAAGATTCAGGTGTTGACCCCAGAGGGCAACATGCGCCTGGTGGCTTCTATCGATGGTAAAGAACAGGTGCTGTTGGAGCATGAGCAGCTGCCGGTCCACCTCTGTGCCTGCGGCAAGGCGCTGAGCAGCGCCGATGTGATCTGCTCCCATGATGCGGAGGAGTGCAGTCAGCGTAACAACCGCAAGATGTACAGCAGTGAGCAGATGGAGGAGGTCACCGTACCGCTCAACTTCCACGATGATGTGCTCGGTATGTACACCCTCTATGTAAAGAGGCCGGGGCTGTCCGGGCGCGAAGATCTGCGCGAACTGCTTTCTACTATTGGCAATCATCTGGGCATGGCGATTGCCAAGCAGCGTTCCGACGAAGAGGCCTACCGCCTCTCCATTATGCGTGAGCGTACGGCTCTGGCTCATGAACTGCATGATTCCCTGGCGCAAACCCTGGCCAGCCTGCGGCTGCAAGTGCGGATGCTCGATGAGACCATGGAGCAGACCAACTCCGACAAACGCGCCCACCATGAGCTGGACCGTATCCGCAACGGTATCGAAGAGGCTCATACCGAGCTGCGTGCGCTGCTCTACAGCTTCCGGGCGCCGATCGATCAGCGTGGCCTGGAGCCGGCACTGGAGCGTATGACCGATCGCTTCCGCCAGAACACCGGTATCCCCATCTTTTTCCAGCGCAGCTGCCGCCAGATCACCCTTGGCGCCAGTGAAGAGATGCAGATTCTCCGTATTGTCCAGGAGAGCCTGGCCAATATTCGTAAACACGCCCACGCCCACACCGTGCGTATCCTCATGACCTGCAATAGCGAAGGTGAGTATATGCTTTTGATTGAAGATGACGGTGTCGGCTTTGAAAACCAATCACAGGAAGGCAGTCCCGGCGAACACATCGGGCTGTCGATTATGGAAGAGCGGGCGCGACGCCTCGGCGGTACTTTGCGTATCGAGAGTGAACCGGGTGAGGGAACACGTGTTGAGCTGATCTATAACCCCGGTGCCAAGCAGGCAGAACGACAACAAAAAGAGGCTGTGTGATGCGGATACTGTTAATCGATGATCATGCGCTGTTTAGAATCGGTTTGCAGGAGCTGCTGCAAAGGCGCGGTTTGAGCGTGGTTGCGGCACTCGGTGATTGCCAGGAGGGCATCGAGCGGGTGGCCAACGAGTTGCCCGAAGTTGTTCTGTTGGATATGCGTATGCCCGATATGAACGGCATCGAGGTGCTGAAAGAGCTGCGCCAGCGCCAACTTACCATGCCGGTGGCTATTCTCACCACCAGCCGGGATGAAAAAGATGTGATTGACTCACTGCAGAATGGCGCACAAGGCTATCTGCTGAAAGATATGGAGCCCGATGATCTGATCACAGCGCTGAATAATATTGTGCAGGGTCAGACGGTAGTGGCCAATGAGCTTACCGGTATTTTGGCCAAGGCGGTACAGGGTGAGAATCCGGAGTCCACCCCTGAGACGGTGCTGGACGAGCTGACACCACGCGAGAAAGAGATTCTCTGCCACTTAGCAGAGGGACAGAGCAACAAAGTCATTGCACGCAATCTCGGTATCTCCGACGGCACCGTGAAGCTGCATGTCAAGGCGATCCTGCGCAAACTCGATGTCCACTCCCGGGTGGAGGCTGCCGTGATTGCCGTGGAGCAGAATCTCTGCAGTAAAGATTAAGTAGTAGTGAAAGTAGTAAGGTAAACGACCATGATGAGATTTCTTGAACTGATCCGTAACTGTCTAACGGAGGTCAAGGAGATAATGCCCTGGGATCTGGAAGAGCGGCTTCAAGAGAACCCCGACCTGCTTATTGTGGATGTGCGTGAACCTTATGAGTTCGATGCCATGCACATTCCGGGCTCGATTAATGTGCCGCGCGGTATTCTTGAGTCCGCCTGTGAATGGGACTATGAAGAGACAGAACCCGAGCTGGTGAAAGCGCGGGATCGCGAGATTGTTGTTGTCTGCCGCTCCGGTTACCGCAGTGTGTTGGCGGCCAACTCCATGCAGGTGCTTGGCTATAAAGATGTCGCCTCCCTGAAAACCGGCCTGCGTGGTTGGAACGACTACGAGCAGCCACTCCAGGATCAAGCGATCAAGGCTGTCGATGTGGAGGATGCGGATGAGTATTTCACTGCCCGGCTGCGTCCTGAGCAGATGAAACCCAAGGATTGGGTGGATAGCTGAGTTCCACCGCGCCAGCGGCCAGCCATCGATAACTATAGTACAGTGAACTACCTTGCCCATCTTTTATTGGCTGGCCCAGTCCCCGAACACCGGTTAGGCGGTCTGATTGCCGATTTTGTGCGTGGGCGTATTGAAATGCTGGCGCAGAGCTATCCCGAGCCGGTGCTACAGGGTATTATCGAACATCGCAAAATCGATAGCTTCACCGATGCACACCCACTATTCCTGGCAAGCCGTGCACGTATCTCACCTAGCCGGAGGCGGGTGGCGGGTATTATTGTCGACCTTGCCTACGACCATCTGCTCTCTAAACATTGGCAACGCTTTTCTGATGAACCGAAGGCGAAGTTTATTCAATCGGTTTATCAACTGCTGCAAGATAACCATGCACTGCTACCTGAGCGTTTGCAATCGATGGTGCCTGCTATGATTGCCCATGATTGGTTGGGCAGTTATGAGAAACTTGCTACCCTCGGGTTAGCGTTTGACCGTATGTCCATGCGCATGAAACGCACCGATGCGTTGATCGGAGCGCTGGGTGAGGTGGAGCGAGAATATGAGCATTTGGAGAAGGATTTTCTGGCGTTCTTCCCAGAGGCTATTACATTTACTCAAACTATTAGAGAGTAGAACGTGATGCGGCAACTGGCGCCGGTGCTTGAAGCTTGGCTTGAGAAACACAATCAACTCGTTGAGCAACTGAAAATATCGGGGTTTAAACAGACACCGACCAATGCCCGCGAAGGCTTGGCCAATCTGACCTGGATGTTGGTAAAGGAGAGGCCTGATATAGCGCTCATACAAGACGATCTTGTCGTGGGCGACGAGTTCGACGTGCCGGTAAGAATATACCATCCTGAGCCGGACAGTAGCCTGCCCGTGCTTATCTACTTCCATGGTGGGGGACATATGTCCGGTGGCATAACGGTCTACGACCCCATCTGCCGGAAAATTGCCCTGGCCACAAACCACATCGTCATTTCAGTCGACTATCGGTTGGCGCCTGAATGTCCCTATCCTGCCGGTTTGGTTGATGCGCTCACTGTTGCCAAGAACATCTGGACTACGCTTGAGCCGCGAGACATAGACTACCAGCGAGAACTTGCCATAGCGGGAGACAGCGCCGGTGGCGCCATCTGTGCGACACTCTCGCACACCACCCAACATGATCCTGCGGTCGAAATCAAAAAGCAGATCCTGATCTATCCCAGCCTCGATTACACCATGCAACATGAATCAGTGGTGCTAAATGGCCAAGGCTACCTTTTGGAAAAAGAGAAGATAGAGTGGTTTTTCGATAACTATTTTCAAAATGGAGAGAATAGGCAAAGTCTCTCACCACTGCATATGGCCTTTTCCAACAAACTACCCGAGTCACTCGTCGTGACCGCCGAGTTTTGTCCCCTGAGAGATGAAGGCTTCGTATATGTTGAGAAGCTAAAGCATGCTGATGTGGCCCACAAACATATCCATTTCGACGATATGATTCACGCCTTCATTAATATGGAAGACCTATTGAAAGAGAGCTGCAATAAACTCTATCGGGAGATCAAGGAGTTTTTGTGTTTCAATGCATA
This sequence comes from Chromatiales bacterium, assembly GCA_022360595.1. GTDB lineage: Bacteria > Pseudomonadota > Gammaproteobacteria > Chromatiales > Chromatiaceae > BM503. The sequence goes on along the minus strand of JAKSCN010000282.1, from coordinate 3,335 downwards.
GAATCTGATCGCCGGCCGCGCTCACCATCCCCTCTTCAACGCATTGTCGGATTCGGCCGCCAGGGTTTTATAGGTAGGCTTGAATTATCAATAAAATCAATCAGGTAGCGTGTTGTATCTAGATTCTTCCGGGTGAGCGGTTGCAGCGATTACCCTGTTAATAAACTATTCTAAATTGTAAGGGGTGGTGATGAGTGGAAAGCGCAGTGGCAGAAGCAAAATCGGCGATGTCTAGCGCGTGCTAGACGATGGTGGTTCTCATGTTATTCTGTTAATAATTCATGAGAGACCTCCTCATGAAAGGGGCAATGAATGAGTTGGAAGGCCCTTTAGTGTCAGGTCAGGGAGTGAGATAGGAACAAAGTATTACTGGATGTGCAAGAGCAGACTGGGTTTGGCGAATGCTAGCAAGGGTTACTGGCCAAAAGCATATTTTTGGGAGCGTATCCTTGTTTAAGATTACTGAATACAGCGCGCTGCATTAGAAATATGTTATTCAAGACAATGCTGAAAATAGCGGTTTTTGTTTTTCTGGGAGCTGTTAGCTCATTGGTTGGCGCCGAGCATGCTGAACCTGGCAATATTGAAAAAGTTAAACTGCGTCTGCTTTGGAAGCACCAATTTCAATTTGCGGGTTACTACATCGCCAAGGTAAAAGGTTATTACTCTGCGGTTGGCCTGGATGTCGATATTGCTGAACTTGATCCAAATGTTAATAACGCTGAAGCGGTATTGTCAGAGAAAACGGACTTTGCGGTCGGCCGCTCCTCCATTTTGATTCGCTATGGACAAGGTGGCGATATCGTTGCCCTGTTTCCCGCCTTTCAACGCTCCCCACTGATATTGCTGACATTGGCTTCTGGTGACATCCAGGGGCCAAAGGATTTGAAGGGGCGAAAAATCATGATAACCCCTGATACAAGGAACGTAGGCTCAGTATTGGCCATGATGATGCAGGCCGGTATACATGATGGTAATTTCATTCGTCAAAAGCACAGTTATGATCTTGATGACCTGGTTAGCGGGCGGACGGATGCGATGGCTTCATACATCTCGAATGAACCCTTTCAGTTGGAGTCCAGAGGGGTGCCTTACCGTGTTCTGGACCCATCGGATCACGGTTTCGATATGTATTCCGACTTTCTATTTACATCAGGGCGGATGATCAGAGAGCGTCCAGAAATGACCCGGCATTTCTACGAAGCATCACTGAGGGGGTGGGAATATGCGTTCGACAATATCGAAGAGACTGCGGAAATAATATATAGACTATTTAACACCCAAAATAAAAGCCTTGAAGCGTTGCTGTTTGAAGGAAGGGCGCTTCAAAAACTGGCGTTTGATGAGTACGGAAGATTTGGCACCCTCGATAAGCACCGCTTTGAAGAGATGATCCAAGTCTATTTAATCTCCGGCGTTTTAGACAAAGATTATAACTTAGGCAATATGCTCTATAAGCCCCGGGGTGATAAATTGCGATTAAGTTACACTGAAGCTGAACTGGTGGAGAGAGGAGAACAAATTAGAGTATGCACAGATCCGCATTGGATGCCTTACGAAAGCTTGGCGAATGGGGAACACATAGGCATTATTGCTGACTATATTCAGCTTATTTCTGAAAAAACAGGATTGATGGTGTCGGTTGTCCCGACTGAATCATGGTCCCAGTCTTTGGCGTATATTAAACAAGGACGCTGCGATATCGTCTCCGGTGTAATTCAGACACCTAATCGCTCGCGCTATCTCGACTTTACTCGCACCTATTTAAGTACGCCGTTGGTGGTGGCCAGTCGGGATATTGATCCTGAAATATCCCCGTTTACCCAAAAATTAGCCATACCACGTGGCCTTGCCTATAAGGAGATTTTTTCACCTCGTTACCCGGATGCAGAGTTTGTCGATGTAGAGTCACCTTTGGCAGGGTTGAAATTGGTAGAGAGTGGCGATGTGTATGGCCTGTTGGGAGATGCGGCAAGCTTAAGGTTCTTGATTCAGAAGCATGCTATTCAAAATGTCTACATCAACGAAACTGTTAGCGATATTGCCGATATTAGCATAGGTGTCACGAAGAACAGGGAAGTGTTGCTGGCGCTATTGAATAAAGGCATTGAATCGATAACGAAAGACGAAAATAACAGAATTCTGAGTCACTGGCTTGGTGTTCAGCAGGATAATACGATAAGCCCACGGTTTTTCTGGACATTTCTGATCATTATTGCTGTTCTTGGTCTGCTTGGTATTTACCGCTATAGCTTGACAAGCTACAGAAATAAAATTCTTGAAACCCTTGCGGAGAGGGATCAGCTAACCGGCGTTGCCAATCGGCATAAGCTAATTGCAAAACTGGAAGAGTATTTGAATATATCTGATCGTTACAACCGCGCATTAACACTCATCTACTTCGATGTTGATAACTTCAAATACATCAATGATAACTTTGGTCATACCACTGGCGATCGAGTGCTGATCGCAATCAGTGATTTAGTCCAGAGCGAAATTCGCAAAACAGATATTTTTGGTCGCTGGGGGGGTGAAGAGTTTCTCTGTCTGTTACCTGAAATCGAACTAAGTCATGCAACGAACATAGCAGAGAAGTTGCGAAAGAAGATCAGCACTCACGATTATCAAATAAACAGAAAAGTGACCTGCAGTTTTGGTGTTGCCGAATACCAGCCAGGCGAGACACTGGAGAATTTTGTCAGCAGGGCCGATGAGGCTCTATATAGGGCGAAACACTCTGGGAAGAATAGTGTTAAAACATAGGGAATCTCAGACCAGGGCTTCGAGAATCATCACACGGCCAACACAAAACTATCGCTAAGGTCTTTCTTGTGCTGTTGTTTGACTCAATGTAGCTGGTTCCTCAACACGTTGGCTATCATGTCTGGCAGGAACTATCCGATCCTTTTCTCCTTTTATTGAGGAATTTGCGCCTTTAAGTACTACAAAGCCGTTCAACTTAGCATAGAGCCATCGCGTTACCTGGGGCCCACAGCAGGTAAAGGTGCTAGTCATTGGTTGGAATGATCAAATTGGACAGTTGGTCAAGTATGCTGAGCGGTGGAGCCGGTCTTTGCCAATATTGGCGCAAATGGAGGCTTGCATCGCCTCAGCCTGAGGGGTAAAAACAAGGTGGATTGTCAATAGAAGCTCTATTGCATGATTCATAATCTTGAAAAGATAATGAGGTATGGGGATGTAGCGGCCTAAGATAGGCCGGTTGTAGCAGATTACCGTCTGGACGGGAAAAAACAGTTGGTGACAATTTGCCATCCGGAGATGGCAGGGGTAGGAAAATATGAAATAGAATTGCTAAATGATTAACCGAGGCCTAC
>JAKSCN010000406.1 GCA_022360595.1 Chromatiales bacterium | reverse complement strand
TTCCAAGTACGGCACAGCCACACTGCTACCCTGCAAACCCGCCAGGGCTAATCCGGCATCACCCAGTGTGCCTGTGACGTAAATTAAATCACCTGCCCTGGCTTGGTCACGCCGCAGAGCCAACTCCTCTTTTACCCAACCGTGTACTTGCACAGTAATGGTAAGCGGTCCGTTGGTGGTGTCCCCTCCGACCAGTTGCAGATTGTGCTGTAATGCCAATGCAGTAAAGCCACGGCTGAAGGCTTCCAACCACTGAGAGTTACTATCGGGCAACGTCAGGGCTAAAGTAGCCCAGGCAGGTGTGGCCCCCATCGCCGCCAAGTCACTGAGATTCACAGCCAACGCCTTATGCCCCAGTCTTTCCGGGTCGGTATCGGCATAGAAGTGCACACCCGCCACCAGCGTATCCATGCTGACCGCTAAAAGGTGACCTGGCATAGGCGCCAACAGTGCGCAGTCGTCCCCCACACCAAGCGTGACATCCTGGCGCTGACGACCGAGTTGGGAGAAGTAGTGCTGTATCAGATCAAACTCAGAGAGCGCCATTAGCAACACCACACAAAAAAGGGATCGCCACTACCGATTATAGTGGCGACATGGTTTGGATCAGTTCCGTTCCGCTTTACGAACGCTGCGCGCCAGCTTATCGAGAACACCATTGACATACTTGTGGCCCTGATCGGCACCAAAAACTTTGGCCTGCTCGACGGCCTCATTGATCACCACTTTGTAGGGCACCTCGGGGTGGAAAACCAACTCGTAGGCCCCCATCCGCAGAATAGCGCGCTCGACCGGATCAACACTTTCAATAGACCTGTCGAGACAGGGTTTGAGGTGTTCATCGAGGGCATCCAGATTGTTCGGCACACCACGCAGCAGCGTATCGAAATACTCAATATCGAACTTAGCGGTATCCTGCTCAAGCAGAAACTGGTCTTTGATTTCGGCCAGCCCTTGACCGGTCATCTGCCACTGATAGATGGCCTGCACCGCGTGGTGCCGGGCCTGGCTACGGGTATTTCGGCTCATTAATCGATCTGTCTCAATACGTTGACCATTTCTACTGCAGACATTGCCGCTTCTGCACCTTTATTACCAGCCTTGGTGCCAGCGCGCTCAATGGCCTGTTCAATAGTATCGACCGTCAGCACTCCAAAAGCTACCGGTATACCGTGCTGCAGACTCACCTGAGCCATGCCTTTTACACACTCACCGGCTACATAATCGAAGTGAGGCGTGCCCCCACGGATCACCGCGCCCAGAGCTACGATAGCATCATAGTCACCTTTTGCCGCAAGCTTGTCGATAACCACCGGCATCTCAAAAGCGCCAGGCACTCTAACAATAGTGATTTCAGAATCGTCCGCACCGTGACGCTTCAGCGCATCCACAGCACCATCGAGGAGACTTTCCACTACGAAACTGTTGAACCGAGCGACCACCAGACAGAATTTAGCGTTCTGGATATTGAGTGCCCCTTCGATGGTTTTTATCGCCATAACTCAAGCCTTACTTTTTTTGGGTTAAATATTAATTAAAAACAGGAAACCAGATCAGCACCAAGAATCAGTGGCAGTCCACATACTCGGTGACTTCCAGATCGAAACCGGCGATGCCGTGAAGACTCTTCGGCGCACTCAGCACACGCATCTTCTTGACGCCCAGATCCGAGATAATCTGCGCGCCGACACCATAGGTTCTCAAGTGCTTACCTTCATCACCGCCCCGCATGGGGATCTCATCCCCGGTCTCATGGAACTGAATATCGCGCATACGCTGGATAATATCGCGAGAGGTATCGTGATTACGCAGTATCACGATCACCCCTTCGCCCTCTTCGGCAATCTGCTTCATGGCGTTCTTCAGCGGCCAGGATGAACAAGCCTGGTGCTTCACGGAGAAGAGATCGCACAGGGTGTTCTGCATATGCACCCGCACCAGCGCCGGCTTCTCCGGGCTTAGATCTCCCATCACCAACGCCAGGTGCAATTCATGATCGATACAGTCCTGATAAGCGCTCAGGCGAAACTCGCCAAACTCAGTCGGCAACAGACACTCACTGACCCGCTCAACGGTCTTCTCGTTGCGCACACGGTACTGAATTAGATCCGCGATGGTGCCGATCTTCAGATCGTGCTCTTCGGCGAACTTCTCCAGGTCGGGACGACGCGCCATGGTGCCATCCTCATTGAGAATTTCGACAATCACCGAACTGGGCGAGAGTCCCGCCAGACGGGCCAAATCACAACCCGCTTCAGTGTGACCGGCACGCACCAGAACACCGCCCGGCTGCGCCATCAACGGAAAGATATGGCCTGGCTGCACCAAGTCCTGGGGTTTGGCGTCATCTTTCACCGCCGCCAGCACAGTCGTGGCACGGTCTGCCGCCGAAATACCGGTTGAAACCCCTTCCGCCGCTTCAATAGAGACGGTGAAGTTGGTGGAGTGGGCAGAATCATTAACCCCCACCATAAGCGGCAGACGTAACTGCTGACAACGCTCCTTGGTGAGGGTCAGGCAGATCAAACCACGCCCATAGCGGGCCATAAAGTTGATCGCATCCGGGGTGACGGCCTCGGCCGCCATAATCAGATCGCCTTCGTTCTCACGATCTTCGTCATCCATGATGATGACCATTTTGCCCTGACGCAGATCGTCAATAATCTCTTCAATTGAATTCAATGCCATAACTGCTACTGCGTCCTGAACGCAACTTGTCGACTCCCGCCAATCAGGAGTGAGGTAACCGTTAAGTGTAACAAAGCCCGCATCAAGAAAAAAATATCTCCGGCAGGCTCACTACTTCAAAAAGCCCTGCTGGGCCAGCAATTCCATCGTCACCCCTGCTGCTGGCTTCGACTCAGCCGCCTTTTCCCCCAGCAGCAGACGCTCCAGGTAGCGGGCAACCAGATCCACCTCCAGATTGACCCGAGTACCCGCCTGATAGCCGGCCATAATGGTCTCCTGCAGCGTATGGGGAACAATATTCAGCTCAAACTGGGCACCGTTGACCGCATTTACCGTCAGACTCGCACCATCAACACAGATCGACCCTTTGTGGGCGATATAGCGCGCCAACTGGGCCGGTGCCTCTACGGTAAAGCGAATCGAACGGGCATCATCCTGCCGCTGCACAATTCGGCCGACGCCATCAACATGCCCACTGACCAGGTGACCGCCCAGAGGCGTGTTCAACGTCAGCGCCTTTTCCAAATTGACAGCCGCGCCAGGCTTCAGCTCACTCAACGTGCTGAGCGCCAGCGTTTCCCGCGAGACATCCGCCTTATAACCGTTACCGGTCAGCTCGATCACCGTCAGACAGACACCATTGGTGGCGATACTGTCGCCCAACTGTACATCCGCCAAAGGCAGCTTCCCCACCTGCACCTCCAGACGCAGATCGCCGCCTCGACTCTCCATACCCGAAATGGTACCGACCGACTGGATAATTCCTGTAAACATGAGTGCCTCTATGTATTGGCGGTGAATTTGGGTTTTAGGGTGATACGGACATCCCGCCCCACTTGGCGCAGATCGATCAACTCCAGTTCAATCTTATCCTGCATCCGCTCCAATCCCGGCAAGTGCAGCAATCCACGGGCGCCATCACCCATAATGATTGGCGCCGCATAGATGATGAGTTCATCCACCAGCCCCGCAGCCAGCGCAGCGCCTGCCAATACGGCGCCCGCCTCGATCAGCAGCTCATTCACCTCTCTGTCAGCCAGCAGAGTGAGTACCTGGAGAAGATCAAGCTGCTGGGCATCGCCCTCTACCTGGATAATCTGCGCGCCCGCCTGGGAGAGCAGATCCTGTTTTCCAACAGCGTTGGGGCTGCACAGAATAAGCGTCTCCCCCGCCAATTGCAGCATTT
>JAKSCN010000221.1 GCA_022360595.1 Chromatiales bacterium | reverse complement strand
CTCAACAGTGACAATCAAATTAGTGTCAACAGGCCCTAGCAGGCGTTAAGCCATTGCTTGACTTCTTTGCCGCAGGGCAGGCAGTTGTGAGACAAGCATACCGCAGAGCATCAATCCACAGCCGATCAAGCCGCGCACACCCAGCATCTCATCCAACAACAACCATCCTCCCACTGCAGCAAATACCGCTTCCATACTCAGGATAATAGCGGCATGTGCCGCGGGTGCCTCTTTCTGGGCGATAACTTGTAACGTATAGGCGACACCGACCGACAGTAGTCCCGCATAGGCGATAGGCACCCAAGCGGTCTGAATCACCTGAAAATCGATCTCTTCCCAGAGTAACGCGGACAACAGACTTAATAGTGCACAGACCGCAAACTGTCCAAAGGCAAGGCGGATCGAGTCAACACGCTGGGTAAAGTGGCCAATGACCAGTACATGCCCGGCCCAGAAGAAGGCCCCGATCAGCTCCAGCAGATCTCCATAGGCCAGCACCAACTCATCGGTAACACTTAAAATAAACAGTCCAATAACCGCCAGCACTGCCCCAAACCAGGTGTAGGAGTGGGTTTTCTGCCGCCAAAACAGCGCAAAGAAGGGAACTAAAACAATGTAAAGCCCGGTGATAAAACCGGCATTGCCCGCGGTTGTGTAGACCAATCCAATCTGCTGCAGAGAGGAACCGGCATAGAGCATCACACCCGCCACGCCGCAGGCGAAAAATAAAGTGGAACGTGGTGATGTCTGCTTACTCGGAAAAAACCAGAGTAGCGGTAGCAGCGAGAGCGAGCCCAGAACAAAGCGCGCACCATTGAAGGCGAAAGGCCCCATATGATCCATGCCAACACGCTGAGCCACAAAGGCGGTTCCCCAGATAATAGCGGTCAGTAGTAATAGTGCATCAGCACGCCAGGCACCAGCCTTCATCGCACTCCCCAAGCAACAACCGAAAGAAAGCGGCTACTCTATGTCCGAACAGTCGAAACTACAAGCATCACTCCCGACTGGAGACCAAGGATCACAAAACCGAGGTATAAAAATCAGCTACAGAGACGCATTTTCATGTTTTGAAAGAATTGATCAGCCGGAACAGGTTGGCCAAACAGATAACCCTGGGCACTGTCGCACCCCCACTCATTGAGACAATCGAGCTGTTGCTGATCTTCCACACCCTCCGCCACCACCTTTAATTTGAGATGGTGGGCCATCGCGATGATCGCCTCGCAGAGCGCGGCATCTTCCGGGTCTGTTATCACATCGCGAACAAAGGTCCGGTCGATTTTGATGCTATCGACAGGAAAGCGTTTAAGATAACCGAGCGAGGAGTAGCCCGTACCAAAATCATCAATGGAGAGGGTTATCCCTTTGTGCCGCAGGGCAGCCATCTGATTAGTCACCTCCCCTTCATCGTCGAGAAACAGACTCTCGGTGATCTCAAGACAGAGGTGGTGGTTCAGACTGGGCTGTTCGGTCAATTTATCCTGCAGGATGCGGTGAAACGCAGGGGATTTAAATTGCAGTGATGATACATTGATCGCCAGTCTATCCAATAACAGACCATCCGCCTGCCAGCGGTTAAAGTCATTGATCGCCTGCCCCAGCACCCAATCGCCAATAGGAAAAATCAGGCCAGACACCTCAGCGACCCGAATAAACTGATCGGGCCCCACATCAGCGTATTCGGGATTAGTCCAGCGCATCAGTGCTTCGGCCCCAACCAGAGCACCACTTTTAATATCAATAATCGGCTGATAATGGAGGGCAAACTCTCCCCTATCCACCGCGCCACGCAGCGCATTCTCCAGATCAACCCGGCGTTGTGCCTCCTGATTCATCTCCTGGGTGAAGTAGCGGTAGGTATTACGCCCCATCTCCTTGGCCTGATACATGGCGGTATCGGCGTTCTTCAGCAGGCTCTCGGAGTCCTTACCATCTTCAGGATAAAACGTAATACCGATACTGGCGCTAACATGCACCTCAGAACCATCTACGATGAAAGGCTTTTTCAACATTTCCAGAATTTTTGTCGCACTGCGCTTGACTGCCATATTGTCGGGCAGCGAGGTCAGAATAACGGCAAACTCATCCCCCCCCAGCCGAGAAACCGTGTCGACCGCTCTGACACAAGTGGTTAAACGCTGAGCGGCCTCTTGCAACAACATATCTCCGGCATGATGCCCCAGGGTATCATTGACATCCTTAAAGCGATCAAGGTCAATATAGATCAACGCAAGCTGGCGTTTATCCCGGCGCACCAGTGTCAACCCGCGCTCCAACCGTTCATGAAACAGATTGCGGTTGGGCAGTTGGGTCAGCCAATCGTAATTGGCCTGGTGCCAGATATGTTTCTCATAATCCAGGCGCTCTTCAATACGCTGCAGACTGCGTCGGCCACCCAGTCCGACCACACCCAGTCCCAATCCCCAGATTACAGACAAAATCGTCCAGAGGATATTTTTCCGCCGATCAGCCATCTCCGTATAGCTTTCCAGTGGTACAGAGACCCCCACACCTCCCCGTATACTACCCACTGTGTATCCTTGATGGGCGTGACACTTGAGGCATCCGGCAGCGGTGACCATTGGACGCATCAAGCGAATATAGGGCTCACCGTCGATCTTGGTTATTTCATATGCCTCTGTACTACCTTCCTCAAAGGATAACAGCGCGCTCCTCTCCCAGGCATCGGGGGCGTTATTGGGGTTCAGCGGATTTAAACTGGTGATACGCCCTTTCACACCGTACAGTTCGTCGTAGAGATCCATCATCTGACGCAGCATGTAGGCCGGGTTCATCAACGTTAACTTTTTACCCGATGCAGTGGTGATATCACGCTCAGCAATATGACTGAGGTAAGGGCTAGGCAGAGTATCTTCGGTCATAGGCACATAGACACCACCATGACCAGTGGCCCAGGCACGGAAAGCCTGATCTTTATTAAAATTGGCGAGGGCCTCTTTGCGCGCCAATGTGAACACCTCTTCATTGACGCTCCACATCGACCAGACCAGCAATATACTAATGAACACCGTCCAGGCAATCAGTTGCCAGACAATGCGCCGTTTCAAACAACGCCTGTCCAAATCGGCATTCAACATGTCCTTCCCTACGTCCATCACAATTGCCCAGCGCTAGGCCACTCCTTCATGAGTATGTCTGGATATTCGGCTAGCCAAGAGCGAACTTTAGGAAAAAAAAGCTGAATACATCGTACCCCGGCCCAAAACTTATACCACTATAGCGCAGGATAAAGAATAGTGGGAAAGATAAATAAGAGAGAGTCCTCGATTGGTTCCGGACGGGGTGATACGTAAAGCACAATTATCGAATGTAAAACTGAAGAACCTGATAAATATCAGGCCATCAATCCATTTTTCACTTCGGAAATTGGTGATTTCAACTGCGTTGCCCCGTCTGAAATTTATGAATCCACCCAGAGATAATGGAATAGGCAGACTTATCAGCATGGCTTTAAAGAATAAAACGGTATACCGCCTATCAGTTACCCTGTGTCGGCATCCCTTCATCGCTCGGCATGCTACGCGGCAACCTCAGTGACAGGAGACTCGCAATAACCAGGAAAGCGGCTGACCACCATAGGCACCCCGCCAGCCCCTGGGTCTGATAGGCCCAACCTGAGATAATTGTACCGGCCAGCCGACCACCGGCATTGGACATGTAGTAGAAACCGACATTCATAGCCACTTTGTCATGATCTGAATAAGCCAGTATCAGATAAGAGTGCAGCGCCGAATTAATGGCAAACACAATACCAAACAGAACCAATCCGACCACCAGTGTTACATCCGCGGACCACTGCTGCTCAAGAGCCACTGCAATAGCCGCCGGCAGCAGCGCCAGTGCTGCCACCCAAAAATTGGCTGTCGCACCGTTTGGTCCGAAGCCGCTCCGATGTTGAATCAGTTTCGGCGCACTGGCTTGCACCACACCATAACCAATAACCCAACAGGCTAAAAACGCCCCTACCTGACTGGGAGACCATTCCAAAACTTCGTGGAGAAATACCGGCAACCCCACCACAAACCAGACATCACGGGAACCAAACAGAAAAAACCGCGCTGCCGATAACCAATTAATTGCGGGGACCTTGGAAAATACCTGGGTGAATTTCGGTTTTGTTTTCATCTTGCCAACACCTGTTGGCAGCAACAGCAGGGTAATCACAAGAACAACCGCCAGCAGGGTGGACAACACCATTAAAGCCCAGCGAAAACCGATCACATCCAGTAAAACTGCCCCGATAAAAAAGCCGACACCTTTCAACGCATTCTTGGACCCCGTTAATAGTGCCACCCAGCGGAACAGCGTACTATCCGCACCACTTGCCGTTAACGACTTTACCGAAGCCTTGGCTGACATCTTATTGAGATCTTTGGCAATACCCGACAGCGCTTGTGCAGCCATCACATAAGGCACGGACAACCAAGCATCCGGCACCGTTAACGCAGTCAAGGCCAGCACCTGCAGCGCCATACCAATATGCATCGTTAGATTGAGACCTATGCGCGCCCCCAGCCAACCACCAACCAAGTTGGTGACCACACCGAAAAACTCGTAGAAAAGAAACAGCATTGCCACTTCAAAGGGGGAATAACCGAGCTGGTGAAAATAGAAAACCACCAGCATTCGAATCGCCCCATCGGTGAGCGTAAAAGCCCAGTACCCCCCCGTCACAATCAGATAGTTGCGAATATTACTGTTCATGCGCTTGGCTTAATTGGTATGAATTAACCGTTAACCACGAAAATAATATTAAAGGCTGTCAGCAACTTTTTGTGTCAGCTCCATTAATCGATTTACATACCCCCACTCATTGTCATACCAGGCATAAATTTTCACCTGCGTATTGTTAATCACCATTGTGGAGAGCGCATCGATAATGGAGGAACGCGGATCATTGAGATAATCAATCGAGACCAGCGGGCGCTCTTCATAACCCAAAATACCTTTAAGGTAATGTTCCGCCGCCTCTTTGAAATATCCGTTTATCTCCTCAGCCGTGACGGGACGTGCAGCTTCAAACACAAAATCGGTGAGCGATGCGTTCAACAGAGGGACACGCACGGCATGGCCATTCAGCTTACCCTGTAGTTCAGGAAAGATATCTGTAATCGCCTTGGCCGACCCTGTGGAGGTGGGTATCAGTGATTGACCGCAGGCGCGCGCGCGGCGCAGATCCTTATGCCCCTTGTCGACAATCGTCTGCGTATTGGTAATATCATGAATGGTAGTCATTGAACCATGCACAATACCGACCTTTTCATGCATCACCTTGACAACCGGCGCCAAACAGTTGGTCGTACAAGAGGCCGCTGTTATTAAGTCATGCTGAACTGGATCATAGAGGTGATCGTTAATACCATAAACAATGTTGAGAGCGCCTTTGGTCGGTGCTGCAACGATCACCTTTTTCACACCCTGCTCGAAATAGGCGTTCAGATATTCGGGATCTTTATGGTGTCGCCCCGTTGCCTCTATAACAATATCGCAGCCGGACCAGTCGCTCTCTTCAATACGTTCATACGAGGAGTAACCCAATGCCTTCCCGTCGATCAGGATCTGGTCGCCCTCACCACTCGCCGCATGGCGCCAGGTTCCATGAACCGAATCAAACTGCAGGAGATGTGCCGAGCCTGCCGCATCAGTCGCTATTTCATTGACACAGACCAGATCAAACCCAGGCATTTGCCACCCGGCACGCAGACCCAGTCGGCCCATCCGGCCAAAACCATTGATCCCTACTTTAATTGCCATTACATGCTCACCTGTTCAGGGAACCCCGTATCGGGATTCCGATTGATAGGAGTGGAAGATTTATGAATTAGTATTCGAGGCAACGCCTTTAAGCGCTGCATATCCCGCCCGGACGATTGGGCATATCCAAGAGATCGGCGACATCCTCACTGAAAGGTTGTTGTTTACTGATCCCCTCAGCCGTTGATCGCAGCACATCACGGACCCATGCATCCACATCTGGGTTCAGGCTGTAATAAATCCATAACCCCTCTTTGCGATCATTAACCAATCCGGCTCGGCGCAACGCCGCCAGATGGTGAGAGATTTTGGGCTGCGGCAGCCCTAAAGCATATGTCAGCTCACAAACGCATAGCTCTTGATGTTGAGCCAGCAACATCATGCAGCGCAGACGCGTTGTATCCGAAAGCGCTTTAAATAACAGTGTAGGATTCATGCATCAGATTCTATATATAAGAAAATCGATATTATTATATCGATCAAACTAGATACATCAAGTAGAGTGTGGATCCAAGAACATCCGGCCCATACATAAGAAAGGACTGATGAAACAATAATGAATCAAAAAGTTTTCTCTATGCCTCAGAGCCTGGATCAACCATATAGACGTCCACCAAAAACAACGCGATCGCCTGAAATTACAAATTAATTCCCCCTCCATTTATCACTACATGCGCTGTACAATTGCCTGTTAGAATTATCGGCATGCGTGGTTTCTATTTATTAGGCTTCGGCCTATGGTCGGCAAGGAGGCACATTGCACGAAATATAATGAATTTCTGATATGCGTGGATTACACATTGTGATGCGTTTTTTAATTGGCGCTGTTGCGCTGATAATGGGTTCAACTCCGTGGGCCCAAAACAACACCAAATACGTAAGAATCAGTGAATATCTGCAGTCCTATCCACAGCAAACGGCCATCATGGATCAGTTTGCCCAAGTAGTGCGCGAAGCCCCGCGTCCCTTAGATCGCCGACAGATATCCCCAACCAAAATTGCTATTATCTATCCTGGCATTCAGGCATCGGATTATTGGCGCCGCAGTCTGAAATCCTTTGAGCAACGCCTGCAGGCGTTGGAGATCGAGTACCGTCTGAACACTTATCTCTCGCGCCCCTCAATCGACACTGAACTGCAGGGTGAACAACTGACCGAAGCCTTGGCCTGGAAGCCCGACTACCTGATCTTCACGCTAGACTCACTGCACCAACGCAGCATGATTGAACGCATTCTGCTGAAAGGTAAACCGAAGCTAATTCTGCAGAACATCACTACCCCTATTCGCACCTGGCAGAACAACCGCCCGTTTCTCTATACCGGCTTTGACCATGCCCTCGGCACCCAGTTAATCGCTGACCGGATGCGTGAACTGGGGCAGCCACTCTCACCCTATGCCCTTCTCTACTTTTCACAGGGTTATGTGTCCCAGATGCGTGGAGACACTTTTGCCTCCGAAATGGCGGAAAAATCAAACCTCAATCAGATAGCCAGCTTTTACACCGATGGCAACAGAGGCAGGGCCCGCGCCGCGACAGAAAAGGTGTTGGCTGAACACCCGGATTTGAAGATGATTTTCGCCTCTTCCACGGACATTGCGCTCGGTGCAATCAACGCCCTTGAAAAAGCCGACAAACTTGCCGATATAACGATTAATGGCTGGGGCGGCGGTGAAGCTGAACTCAAAGCGCTGCGAGCGGGCAAGCTTGATCTAACCGTTATGCGTATGACAGACGATGCCAGCGTCGCCATGGCGGAAGCGATCAAACTGGATCTGCAGAGCCAGCCTGAAAGAGTACCGCATATCTACTCAGGAGATATCATCGTATTAGACCAGCAGACCTCCCTGGAACAAATAGAGCGATATAAGAGACGTGCTTTTCGTTATAGCAGTAACTAGTAGTGAGCCCCGGTAACGGTTGTATGCATAATCTGCGTTTCTCATCAGTTATCCTGACTATAGTGTTAGCCGCACTGCTGGTAGTATCAGGATCACTGTTGCTGCTGGCCTATCAAGGCTCCCAGTCCGCCCTGGACAGAGAGATCCAACTCACTTATGCCCAAGACCATCGACTGCTCAACCGCCTGATCAGGGAGTATCAGACCAACATCGTTCGTGTGGCGGAGGAGATATCCAAGCGGCCTGATATCCGCATCAGCACACTGAATAGAGATATCATGACCATTCAGATGGCGCTGCAGAAAAGTATCAAGGGCCACTCCGTCGAGCAGATTGACGCCCTGATGATACACACCAAAGGAACCCATCCGATTTTTGTCAAGAACGCCTCGATCTACACGCTGGACATCCCGTTGGATGAACTGGTCGCCCCCAGTTCCAGTAACTATCAGTGGGAGAATCTGATTATTCCCCACAAAGGCAAGAACCACCACTTTCTACGTTTTCAGTTTCCATTGATCAACCCGGAACTGGGCGAGGTAATCGGCTCTCTATCGGCATTTGCCCTGCTCAACGATAACTTCTGGATTTTGACCGAAGCGCAGCAGATTACCGGCGCCACGAGCGTTGGCATCACCCATAGACAGGAGGTTATCGGCACCGTCAACAGTGAGCGGGACTGGCCTGATATCTTTATCAACGCCAAGAAACAAGAGTCGATCATGCCGTTCATGGACGGCACCAGCCAGACCCATGAACTGATCATCGGCGATAATGACTACCAGCTCTATCTGCACAAACCGGGTAACTCATTGAAAACCCTGGCGGAGGCCTATAACCAAAATCTCTGGACCGGCATCGGTCTGGTAATTTTCATCAGCCTCCTGGTAATGCTGCTGATCCGCTACCTGACCAACCGCTCCCTGGTGCAACTGATGCGCTACGCTGAACAGGTGCCCGAACAGATAATACCCACCCCCTATCCAAACGGTATTTTTGCCGAGTTCAACAAAGTAGGTAGCGAAATCGAGGTGATGGTGAAAAATATCCGCACCCAGGAGAATCAACTGGATGCGATATTCCATCACGCACCGAGCCTGATGTGTATCAAGTCGACCGATCTGCGCTATCAGATGGTCAACCCCAAATTTCTCGAACTGCTGGGCAAAACAGAAGAGGAGGTGCTTGGCCAGGATGATTTTGTCGTG
>JAKSCN010000498.1 GCA_022360595.1 Chromatiales bacterium | reverse complement strand
TGCTCATCGGTGAGTTCAGGGGCGGGTTGGCCGATCTGTCTGCGCGACTGCCACAGCATATTCAACTGAAAGAGTATGAACAGAGTGGTGATAGCGATAACTGCAATGCCTATCCAAGACATAAAACTACCTCATGATGGTTGTATTGGGGGATCGATAGCGGCGGTAATCCAGTCGTAGAACGCCTGCATACCGTAAGTCATTTGCCGCTTTTTTTGGTAAACCAGATAGAACCCCTTTTGGGTTTCAAGCTGGATATCGAAGGGCTTCATCAGTTGACCATACTCCACCTCTTTCTCGATTAGGTCGACATCCGCCAGAGTAATGCCTAATCCCTCGATCGCTGCGCCGATAGCCAGAGAGGTGCTTGAGAAGGTCAGGCCCTTGCCGCAGGATGACATATTGATGCCCAGCTTCTCCAGCAGGGTCTCCCACTCATCCAGACGGCTGGCGACATGAATGAGCGTGTGTTCAGAGAGATCTTCAGGGTGCTCCAGAGGATGCTTCCCTGTCATGAGTCGAGGACTGCAGACGGGAATTAGCGTCACGCTGCGCAGGAAAGTGCTCTCTACATTCTCCCACTCATTACGACCGTAGTAGATTACCATATCGGTATCACTATGATTAAAGTCGATCTGTGTATTGGAAGCACTCAGGCGCAGTTCGATGTCAGGGTAGAGCTGCTGGAATTCACCGATTCTCGGCACCAGCCAGCGGGTCAGAAACGCCGGGGCGATACTGATATTGACTGCGCTCATATTAGGCGAGGCGCTCAGGCGCCGGGTGGCAATGTCGATCTCGTCCAGGGCGTGTTCAATCGCGCTCAAATATTTCTCACCAGCGGTGGTGAGCAGTACCTTCCGTTTTTCGCGCCGAAAGAGCTTAACCTTGAGAAATTCTTCTAGGGATTTGATCTGATGACTCACTGCCGATGGGGTCACAAACAGCTCGTCGGCTGCCTGTTGGAAGCTGCCGAGGCGGGCGGCGGCCTCGAAACTCTTCAGCGCGTTGAGCGGGGGCAGGGTACGAATGGTATTCTCCTTTTTTATGATGAGAAAAATTCATCAAAAACATGAAAAACTATCGTTTGTGCATTGTACAGCGAATTACTAATATACTCCTGAACGCGATAGCATGACACTTGATTACTGGTAGTGCTCGGAATTTCTTGTGGTTCTGTCGGCATTTACACAGTGATGTATCGAGTTTAATCATAGGTGAAAAAAATTGGGTGTGGAAGCGGTTGTTGATGTTAAGTGCATAGGCATCAACAGTTCACTGCCTCGATATTCCGGTTTCGAGTATCTTTCGGGGTACTTTCACAGACTAAACTCCAGTTTCATGCGTTGATGTTTTTTATATCCTCCTCTGAGACTAGAACCTGTTTTGATTTTTTCTTGGGTTCCGGCGGACTCCCTGTCCGCCGACTTTTTTCTCCCTAACGTATGACGATAAAGAGTGCGCTGTGGCCTCGGCGCAGGTTGATCAGTAGCGTGCTGCTGTCTCTGCCGATAGCCTGCTTCAGCTCATTCAGGGTTGTTGTTGGCTGTTGATTGATAGAGACAATAATGTCACCGCTGCGCAGTCCCGATGCGGCTGCCCGGCTGCGACGTTCCATTTCGACGATCTCAATACCGACAACCTCGCCGGCTAGCGGGTGGTTGCTGGAGATTGGAGCAAGCAGTGCCCCGGACAGGTAGGGGCTGATCGTCTCTCCCTGGGCCTGGCTCTCTTCGGGATTGGCGATCTGGCTCTTGATCCGCTTTTTACTGCTATTGCGAATAATATCCAAAGTTACTTCAGTGCCAATGGTCAGTAGTCCCAGGGCATTGCGTAGATCGCTGGCGCTGTTGACTTTTATCCCGTTGAGGTGAGTGACGATATCACCGGACTCAATGCCATCTTCGGCGGCAGGTGACTTGGGTATTACATGAGATACCACGGCGCCTTGCTGTTGGTGGAGGCCAAAGGCGCTGGCCAGCTCGGGGGTGAGGTCCTGGGTCACAATGCCCAGGTGGCCGCGCCGTACCTCGCCGCTTGCGATGAGTTGGGTGGTGATGGCTTTGGCCATATTGCTCGGAATAGCGAAGCCGATACCGACATTACCACCGCTGGGACCCACAATGGCGGTGTTGATGCCGATCAAACCGCCGCTCATGCTGACCAATGCGCCGCCCGAGTTGCCGGGATTGATTGAGGCATCGGTCTGAATAAAGTTCTCGTATCCTTCAATACCGAGACCTGTGCGACCCAGTGCGCTCACAATACCGTAAGTCACAGTCTGACCCAGACCAAAGGGGTTGCCGATAGCGACCACAAAGTCACCCACTTGCAGTGTTGATGAGTCGGCGAGGGGGAGAGCGGTCAGTTTGTCTGCTTCTATTTTGAGCAAGGCCAGGTCGACTTCCGGGTCTTGGCCAACCAGTTCCGCCTGATATTGGCGCCGGTCCCGCAAGGTCACGGTGATCTCATCAGCGCCATCAATAACGTGCTGATTGGTGAGCACAAACCCCTGTTTCGCATCGATGATTACCCCGGAGCCGAGACTGCTGGTTTTACGCTGTGATGGCCCCGGCTCACGCAGGTCAAAAAAACGACGAAAGAAGGGGTCGTCCAGTAGGGAGAGGTGGCGGCGTTTTTGAAGTTTGGTTGTGGAGATATTGACAACCGCCGGCAGCACTTTCTTGAGCATTGGCGCCAGACTGTTGCTCGGCGGTGGCGCCTTTGCCTGCAGACTGAAGCTGGCCAGCGCCAGAAGCGCTAATGCTGAGAGTAATAGGGCGACTTTTGTAGTGTTGTGGAGTGGATATTTCTCTGTTCGCATTCGGTTATCTGTTACAACTTAGTTGGGACGGCAATTATACGACCTTGAAAGCTGTTGTGGAGTTCATGTGGTGGTTTAGAGGTGAAGTGCTGGCCTGACAGCATCAACTTTGAGTATGATCGCTTCTATCATCTAAAACGACGGGAGATAGAGATTATGACGTTGGAGTCGGAAAAAGATCCGGTTAGCTCTTTTGTCAGTTGCGGTGAAGCCTATATAGCCAATCCAGGTGTGATGGCAGGGTTGGCGCTGGATGATGCGCTAGTGGTGTTGAAACGTCATCTGATGACCGAACTGGGTGAACACACCTTGATCGATCAGCTTAATGTGTTGGGGAAATCCCTGCGCAATCAAGATACCGTGGCTATTACCGAAGGTGTGCGGTCGATTGCTGCAGGCCTGAAAGAGCTATAGATTCAACCTACTTTAGGCCATGCTGGAAATAAGGTGAGGCCCACGAATGGGGCTGGGAGGCTTAGACTCCCAGCCCACTCTGAACAATTACTTTTTCCGGATACCCTCTACCGAGAGAAACAGCTCAACTTCGCGTGACGCCGGACCGAGGTCCATTTTGATGTTGTAATCTTTCAGGGCCAGCGTGGTTTTGCCGTAGAAACCGCGGCGGTAGCCACCCCAAGGGTCATCACCATGACCCACCTCGGTAACATCGATATCCACGGAGCGGGTTACACCGTGCAGGGTTAGGTCACCGGTCACCTTCGCTTTACCATTGCCCATCGGCGTGTAGCTGGTGCTGTTGAAGCTCGCTTTCGGGTACTTTTTAACGTCAAGGAAATCATCACTGCGCAAGTGTTTGTCGCGCTCTGCGTGGTTGCTGTCGACACTGGCGGTATTGATAGTGACGGATACTTTTGAGGATTCAGGCGACTTTTCGTCGTAACTGAAGTTGCCTTCAAACTCATTGAAGCGGCCGAGTAGCCAGCTATAGCCAAGGTGAGAGATTTTGAACT
>JAKSCN010000361.1 GCA_022360595.1 Chromatiales bacterium | reverse complement strand
GTGATGGGTTTTGTCTCCCGCAGCGCTTCGCTGATCCGTAATAAACGCCTGCGTCACAAGTTCAATCTGAAGAGTGCCATTGGTGTGCGCCACAGCAACATGCAGCAGAAAGCTCAGGGTTTCATGGGTGGCTCTTTCAATACCCGCGAGTTTTTCCACGGTAAGACAGCCGCGACGGTGAAGCTGGTGAAGTACAGTTTCTTGGTGCTGGTGTTTATTGTACCTGTTGCGCTAATCGGGGCATCCTACATATTGGAGTCACCAACATTGCCGATGATCGCCTTTGCCGCTCAATATATTGGCTTGCTGGCAGAGCGTTGGTACTTCTTTGCTGAGGCTAAGCATCCCCAAAACCTCTATTATCAATCGATGGCTTAGTTCGCATACTGAATAGGGAGATGATGATGAAATACCTAAAAGGATTTTTATTGGTGCTGACAGTACTATTTTGCAGTGCAACTGCCAAGGCAGATGTTTTGGTGCTGGTGCACGGCTATTTGGGAAGTGGCCACTCTTGGGAGCAGAGCGGTGTTAATGCGGTGTTGGAGCAGAACGGCTGGATACGTGCCGGTCTACTGTTCAGTGGCCCGCAAGGTAT
This sequence comes from Chromatiales bacterium, assembly GCA_022360595.1. Classification (GTDB taxonomy): domain Bacteria; phylum Pseudomonadota; class Gammaproteobacteria; order Chromatiales; family Chromatiaceae; genus BM503. The sequence goes on along the minus strand of JAKSCN010000361.1, from coordinate 4,156 downwards.
ACAAATAATACCGGTTGCCGGTGGTGACGCAGCCAATAAAGTCTATGCGGTTGAATTGCCGTCAACTGCGCCACTGACACTCCAGGCCGATCATCTTCGAGCCATGTTGAATACACTCTCCGCTCGCCACCCCGATGAACCGATCATTCTGGCAGGTCACTCTGCCGGTGGTGTGGTTGCGCGGCTTGCCCTGGTACGGAGCGGTGTAGGCAATATCAAAGCGCTGATTACCATCGCCAGTCCGCATCTGGGTACCGGCCGTGCCATTCAAGCGCTGGAGGCGACCAATAGCTCAGGTCCCACTGGTTTTCTGAAAAACATGTTTGGCGGCTCTACCTACCACACGGTCAAAAACTCTTGGGGAGCTCTATTGGATCTCACTCCACCACGGCCAGGCAATATGCTCTATTGGTTGAATGGTCAGACGCATCCCGATATTGCCTACTACTCAGTGGTGCGCTCAGGTCCCACTGGTTTGGGCGATGAGCTGGTGCCGCTCTACAGCCAGGATATGAACAATATACCCGCGCTTCAGGGGAAAGTGGAGGTGCGCATGGCCCACGCAGCCCACTCTCTCACGCCTCAAGATGGGGCAACTCTGGTAGACATTCTTAGTGCGCTTTGAGTGGTGTGTTAAGGCCTGTTAGCAGGCATGGCAATGTGCTGAGTCACCCTTTGAGGCCTAAATAGCCAGCCGCAACAGGTTCTCGATATCGTGCATCTACACTGTGTGTGAGCTGGCTGACCTTCAGATAGGTCTCCTGCAAAGCCCGCGCATCGCTGCTGGCCCGGTGGCGGGTCAGATTCATTCGCTGCAGAATTTGGTCTTTGGTGGGGTGCCAGATGGCCGCCTGCTCGTCACTGATAAGACTCCGGATAGAGTCGAGGCGGAAGAGCTGCGGGATATTGCAGATATCAAACAGCTTGCCTAGCCAGGAGATATCGTGTCCCCAGGCGTCGCTGTAAAGGGTCTGACCGCGAAATAGCATATTGAGCGTGTGTGCCACCTCTTCAACCGGTTTTCCTCGGTCGTATAGTATCCGTTGAGTAATGCCGTGCATCTGCTCGGCAGAGTTGTCCCAGTATTGCCAGGTTTCTGCCGGTTTTATGAGAAAACAGTGTCCCTTTTTATCAGGTGTTACAACGCCGATCTCAATGGGGTAGCTTTTACTGCCGAAGCCGGATGCTTCGATGTCGATTACTGCTGGTGTCATAAGCTTCTTTATTATTCAAAATTCCCTTAGGAGGGGTTATCGGCCGCAATCTGGATAACTGTAGAAATTGTGGGATAGTGATCAGCTCCACCTGGGGTACAATAAAATGTTTAGATTACTCTATGATTGATATCCGATGAAAAGTCCTGAACTCCTCTCGCCAGCCGGTACTATTCGTAATATGCGTTACGCCTTCGCTTACGGGGCCGATGCTGTCTACGCCGGTATGCCTCGTTATAGTCTACGGGTGCGTAATAACGATTTCCTTGAGGATAATCTGAAAACCGGGATTGCCGAGGCTCAGGAGATGGGGAAGATGTTCTATCTGGCCTGTAATCTGATGCCCCATGGGGCCAAGGTGAAGACCTTTATCGATGATATCGCACCCGTTATTGAGCTGGGACCGGATGCGCTGATTATGTCCGATCCAGGGCTGATTATGATGGTGCGCGAGCGCTGGCCGGAGTTGTCGGTCCATCTGTCGGTGCAGGCCAATACAGTGAATGCGGCGGCGGTAAAGTTCTGGCAGAACATGGGTCTGACCCGAGTGATTCTTTCACGTGAGCTGTCGCTGGATGAGGTGGAGGAGATCCGTCAGGGGTGTCCCGATATGGAGCTGGAGGTGTTCGTTCACGGCGCGCTCTGTATCGCCTACTCTGGGCGCTGTCTGCTTTCCGGTTATTTCAACCATCGTGACGCCAATCAGGGTACCTGTACCAACTCCTGTCGCTGGGAGTACAAAATTGGTGAGAGTGAGCTGGGTGAGGCGATGACCGGTGTGGCACAGACCGGCCAACAGCGCCATCCCGAGGCTGATGGTGTCTATCTGCTGGAGGAGAAGGGACGCCCCGGCGAATATATGCCGATTTTCGAGGATGAGCAGGGCACCTATATCATGAACTCCAAGGACTTGCGGGCCGTTGAACACGTGCAGCGTCTGGTGCAGATCGGGGTGGATTGTCTCAAGATTGAGGGGCGCACCAAGTCACACTACTACACGGTGCGTGCCACCCAGGTCTATCGCCAGGCGATCGATGATGCAGTGGCCGGGCGTCCATTTCGTCCTGCACTGCTGGATGACCTGGAGGGGTTGGCCTCGCGGGGCTACACAGACGGCTTCTATCAGCGCCACGAGACTTCAGAGTTACAGAACTATCGACAGAATATCTCATCCAACAGCCAGCAGATTTTTGTGGCGGAAGTGATTGAAGTGGATCAGGCCAAATCCCGAGCACTGGTGGACGTTAAGAACCGCTTTGCCGTGGGGGATGAGTTGGAACTGTTGACCCCCATTGGCAATCACCGCTTTGTCCTGGAAGATCTGCAGGATCAGAATGAGGAGAGTGTAAGTGTTGCGCCGGGTTCTGGTCATAAGGTGTGGATGCCGGTTCCGGTACTGGATGGGCTCGATAAGGCCCTGATTACCCGCTCATTGCTCTGACTTTTTTGGTATCGAAGTCGTTTTCATCGACTTCGATACCTCATTGCTTTAGATCGCCCAAATTGACTGCGGGTAGCGTCTCATTCAAACCTTCGGGGTAGAGATAGGCCTGGTTGTCGCTAATATTGAGAGACCAGTGAAAGCTGCGTTGCAACTGTTCGCTGAGGGGTTGGAGTAGCTCACCAGGCAGCAGTGTTATGATCAGATTTTTGTAGTCAGCCAGTTTTTGCAGATGCTGCTCTTGCCAGCGCCAAGGGCGCTTTCCATATAGGAACAGTATCACTTGATCTGCTTTACGACAGGCAGCTTGCAACCGCTCGGGTGTGGGTTCACCCACTTCAATCCAGCGCTGCATCTTTTCACCTGGCGGCTGCAGATAGATATCGGGCATCTCGCCGTCGCAGACACCTTTGCCAAGTTGCAGATCCTCCTGGTAGCAGAGTGCATAGGCCAGGATGCGGGCGATCACCCGTTCGCGAGTCTCGGAGGGGTGTTGAGCCACGGTCAGCTCCAGCGTCTCGAAACGGCCCTGATCGCTGTCTGCCAACCCTATCTTGCCCCGATAGATGGTGCTCTTGTCAGCCATTGCTGTTAAGGCCTTGAAACAGACTACCGATAGCATTGCTTAGCTCAGTCGAGCGTTCAGGGTTACGAATGCTGGTCAATAGCGGTACCCGCATACCGGGAATAAACAACAGGTCGCTCAAGCACTGGTTGAAGAACTCCTGGCCGTTGTCATTACGTGCCAACTGTTCCAGATACTTCAGGCGAATATCATCGTCCAGCAGGGTTTCCCAACAGCGTCCACTGATCGCCGCCAGCACATCGGCAGAGCGGCCACTATCGTGCTCCAGGGCAATGGTAATCACAGCCTTCTGCAGATTGGCCGATTGACTGCAGGCGACTGCACGCACGCAAGCGGCAGTGGTCAGTGTGTCATCGGCATGGCTGTCCAGGTGTTGCTCTAAACGTTCCAACAGGGTTTGGTTCAGAGCCATGTTGATGGTTTCGTTCTCCAGGCAGTGACACAGCGCCTCCAGCGGTTTTTCCGGCAGTTGAGGAATGGCCGCTATCAACAGCTTGGTAATCTCTGCCTGATCCTGGCTTACCGCCAGTTCCGCAATACCTTGGTAACCGACGAAGCTCCACTGATCCCAACCCAGCTTTCCGCTGAAATACTCTTCGGCGTGCTCAAAATATTTAGAGGCAGGCTGTTTGAAGAGCTGCTTTGCCTTGGCATGAAACACTGCCATGCGATCGTCACGCGGCTTGAAGGTGTAAGGGTTGTCTTTGAGTGCTGCATCCAGTGTGCTGCCCTCTTTGGCAGCCTGCAGATTTTCACCAATACGTTCCATCAACCGGTGCATAAAGTCATCGCGGGAGGCTTGCAGTAACTTGCCCTGCTCATCCAGTGGAAAACGTAAAAACCAGATGAAGGGTTCAACCTGTTTTTCCGTATCCTGGAATATCAGTGCAAACCATGCCTGCTGCTGCAGAGGGT
>JAKSCN010000057.1 GCA_022360595.1 Chromatiales bacterium | reverse complement strand
TCGCTGTCCGTGCCCACGCCAAGCTGTTTACCGAGAATTTGCATGGTCATCTTGACCGAGGAGAGGGGGTTGCGCAGGTCGTGGGCAATCATGCTCGCCATGCGTCCCATGGCCGCCAGGGTTTGGGAGTGGGCCAGGTCGCGGTTGCGCGCCTCTACTTCCGCCTGCAGGCGTTTGCGTTCGGTAATGTCCTCTTTCACCGCCAGGAAGTGGGTGATCTCCCCTTCCGGGTTGCGGATGGCCGAGATGATGGCCCCTTCCCAATAGAGTTCACCGTTCTTGCGCCGGTTGTGGAACTCGCCACGCCACTCGCCCCCGCTCATCACGGTGCTCCAGAGGTTGGCGTACTCCTCGGGGCTGGTCTCGCCCGATTTCAGAAAACGGGGGTTTTGCCCCAGCACTTCATCGGCCTCATAGCCGGAGACCTCGGTAAACTTTGGATTCACATACTCGATCTGGCCGCGCTTGTTGGTAATCACCACCACGCTGGGGCTCTGTTCCACCGCTTGGTAGAGTTTGAGCAGCTCCACCTCGAACTGGCGCTTGTCGGTGATATCCTCGCCGATGCCGGTGACGCCGATCACGTTACCCTCCGCGTCGTAAGAGAGGGTGTTGTTCCAGGCGATCAGGCGCAGACCGCCATCCTTCGCTTTTACCTGACTCTCGTAGCGCGAGGGGAAGGCGGCCGGGTCGTCCATGTTCTGAATGATCCGGTCTACATCGGAGATCAGATCGTCCGGCACAAACAGATCCAACCAGTTGTTGCCGATCACCTCGGCTCTGCTCCAGCCGGTGATCGAGAGAAAATAGTTGTTGCAGAAGGTGACGCTGCCCTGGCGGTTCAAGGCGAAGGCTGCCAGTTCGATGTTCTCCAGGGTGTAGCGAAAACGCTGCTCATAATCGCGTTGAGCCTCTGCCGCGCGGTGGTGTTGTTGAGTGTGGGAGAGCAGCCAGGCGGCGCCGATGATCACCACCAGCATCGAGAGGTAGAGCGCGAAGTGGTTCTGAATAAACAGCGGCAGAGTGGCCGACAGTTCGCGTGAAGAGACCCGGGAGACGATCTTCCAGCTCTCCCTGCCGTAGGTGTTGCTCGCGTTTTTATCGACGGCCGGGGCTGCGCCCAGGGTGGCGCTCAACGGTTGAATGGTGGTGAAAGTGAACAGGCCGCTATCGGTCTGGAATTGGCCACTCTCCTGGCGGTTGATCTTCAGCCATTCGAAGGCGTGATTATTCTGAAAGCGGGCGTTGTGGCCCAGCATGAACCCCCACTCGTCTTCGTTGCGTGGGCTGATCAGCCAGTAGCCGTCGGCGTTGACCAGCTCGATGTGGTCGGCAATGTTGGCGGCGGCCCGGGTGAAGTTTTTGATCAACCGCTCACCCAGGTAGTTGAGCAGCACGATGCCGCGTTTTTCGCCCTGGCTGTCGAACACCGGCGTGGCAAAGCGGATCACCGGCTTCAATGGGCGCTCGATCTTGCCCTTCTCGACATTCAAATCGAACAGTGACAGATAGATGCCGCGACGCTCCAGGGCAATCGCCTCCTGGAAGTAGTAACGGTTGGCCTTATTCTGCAACAGTGATTCCGGCACCACCCGGCTCTCACCATGGTTGTAGTTGACCCGCACCACCTCTTTGCCGGTGTTGTCGATGTAACGGATCTGGTCGTAAAAACCTTTGTTCTTGGCGAACACCTTGAACTCTTCCGAGATGCGCTGCTCGCGTGCCCAGGGCAGTGCTTCGGGCAGGCCGCGCCGTTCGATGTGTTCAGCAAGAAACATCAGGTCACTGACCACATCGGCGATATCCTTCTCGATCATGCGCCGGGCCAGATTGACGTTGAGGGATTCGCGTGCGGTGATGGAGGCGCGCTCGGTGGTGTAGAAGGTGTAGTAGTGCATGGCGCCGATGATCAGCAGCACCAGCCCGAGGGGCAGCAGAAACCCCATGAATCCCTTCAGTAGGTTCAGGTGGGTGACGGGCGGTGGCGGTTGGGTTATCGGCATTGCTGGTCTACGTGTTGCTGCAGTCTCTTAATATAGCTGTCCACACTCTCTTCGCTGTCGCGCGGCACCAGAAACGTCAAGCGGGCGGCAATGATATAGGGTTTGCGGTCCCCATCCCCGGCGGGCCGCGCCTTGGTCAGCACTTCGTGCACCCGGGCAATGATGTTGACCGGGTCCTGGCAGTAGCGCGGCATGCTGACGTGCCGTCCATACCACTGAGCGGCGGTGGAGATGCCCAGCAGGATCAACAGTATCACCGCCACCAGCCGTAGCGGGCGAAAACTGGTTTTGTCTTCCGCGCCGGCGCCGGGCTGTTCATCCGGGGCTCTCATCGGCCTATTATCGCGCCGGGGCCAGGCGGAGGTCGATAGCCTTTTCCGGCTGTTCGACAGCCAATTTGGCCACAATCCTATCCGCCAGGCATTTGCCCTGGTATATCCGCTCACGCAGGGAGACACCATCCCGATAGTTGGCGTTCAGATAGAGGCCGGGATGCTGCCCTAGCCGCGTATCAATCTGCTCCATACGCGCCTGATAGGCGCCGTGGTAGAGGGGTAAACCTCGGAAGTGCCGATCAATGCGAAAATAGTCGGGCTCACCTTTTATACCCAGCAGGGGGGTCAACCCCTCCAGCAGAGTGTCGCTCAGTTTTCGGTCACTCAGCTCTATCTGCTCGGGACGGTGCGCCCCGCCGAGGTAACTGGTCAGCAGCGTGTGGCCCAGTGGCGCCCGTTCAGGGAACAGGCGGCTCATCCACAGATTGCCATTGAAGGCGAGGCCACACTGACGTGAGGCCAGAAAACCGGTGCCGTCCAGCGGATGTTGTATGGCGCTGCGTGACATGCCCAGATGCAGCACTGCTACCGGGGCGTACTCGATTTCCGAGAGCAGTTTACTCAGCCGTTCGTCAATGCCCTGCACTAGACCGGCGCTGATATAGGCTGGGGTGCTGACCACCACATGGGGAACGGTGCGCTGCAACTGTCCTTGCCGGTCACAGCCCTGCACCAGCCACTGCTCGTGCTCTTTAAGCACGGTTTTGACAGCCACCCCACAGCGCAGGGTGATGTTGGAGTGATCGCTCACTGCCTGGATCAGTTGGCTCATGCCGCCGCCGAAGGAGAAGGTGTCCGCCTTGTTGGCCCGGCGGCGTTTCAAGATGCGGTTGATCAGCATTCCCAGGGTGAGGCTGCCGTAACGCTGCTCCAGCGTGGTCAGCCGGGGGAGCACGGAGCGGGCCTCTGCCTTGTCGGGGTCTGAGGCCAGGGTGCCGGTGACAAAAGGGTCGATGGCGGTGTCGAGCACCTCCTGTCCCAGACGCCGGCGGATAAAACTGGAGACACTCTCATCCGGTTGGGTACCCCGCGGGATGGCGATCTCTCCCATCAAGCGCAGTTTTGCCGGCAGACTCCAGAGGGGGGAGGCGAGCAATTTGGGCAGCAGCATGGGTATCTTGGTGAGTCGGCCCTCGTGTATCACATAGCGGTTCAACTCATTCGGGCGTTCGCGGCGTTCGTCCCCCAAGCCGGCCTCAATGATCATCTGGTCGATCTCGTCGCGGAAGTTGACCAAAAGTCCGGCTGCCCGTTCGGTGAGGTAGCCCCCCTCTTGAGTGGTGCGAATCTTACCGCCGGGTAGCTCGCGGGCCTCCCACACCTCCACGGCAATACCTTGGTGGGCCAGCCACCAAGCGGTGGAGAGGCCGGA
>JAKSCN010000583.1 GCA_022360595.1 Chromatiales bacterium | reverse complement strand
GCCAGGGCCATTTTTTGCCCAGCGGCGTTATCAGTCGCTTATGTAGGTTCACTACACGGTGCTCCTTCTGCCTTGCTGGACAAAAAATGGCCTTGGCAGTGATAATTAAAAAAGAAATTGAAAGCCTGATGATGGCTGGGCCAGACTCCCCGGAAGGTGAAAAGCTGGATGTCATGGTCACACTGATCGAGGCTTATGAAGCCAAGCATTTCCCAATGGATTTGCCTGATCCTGTCGAGGCGATCAAGTTCGAGATGGAACGCAAAGGCTTAACCGTAAAAGACCTGGAGCCGATGATCGGCAAAAGCAATCGCGTTTATGAGATCCTGAATCGCAAGCGCTCGCTGACTTTGAAGATGATCTGGAAGCTCCACGAAGGCTTGGGCATTCCGGCTGAGTCGCTGATCAAGCCGCCTCAGGCTCATGCCTAATCAATATCGCAGCGGAGATATGCTTCTTGATATCTCCGCAACAGCGAACAACTGATTACCCATGTTCACAGAGGTGCGTTATTCGAAACCTGGGTCATAAGTGAATTGCTTAAGGCCTGTTATAACGCAGGCGAAATCTCGAACCTTTTCTTCTGGCGTGATCGTTCGGGACACGAGGTGGATCTGCTGATTGACCATGGAACCCATCTGTCACCGCTGGAAATCAAATCCGGTCAAACCATCAACAAGGATTACTTCAAGGGGCTGGACTTCTGGCGAAAATTAGCAGGTGAAACCGCCGGACAGGCATGGGTGGTTTATGGCGGTAACACCCGACAAACACGTTCCGCTGTCACTGTTCTACCGTGGCATGAAATCAACTCCGAGCAGGTTTTGCTATAGCACTTGCCGGGTTTTACTGTTTTTAAACTTACAACGCAGTTGCGCGCCTACTTCGATAAGAGCCTAATAGCACCAAAGCACCGACCAAAGCGATAAGCGACCACAGGCTCATGGTCAGAACAGGGACCGGGACCGGGACCGGGGGAGGTGGTAGTGGTAGGGGTAGTGAATCTGACATATAAATAATGCCGGTGGCATTTCCAGTTCCCCCGGTGGCAAAAGGCGACCCGGAAATAGCAGATAGGGAACCGTCACCGGCCACAGAGAAAACACTCACGTCAGGGTTGCCACTAAACCCACCATTAGCAACATACAAGAAGCTACCCGCTGGGTTTATGGCCAATCCCGCAGGGCCGACGGAATCAGAGGCAAATGGCGAGCCAGCCAGCGGTATTAAAGCGCCGGCCCCATCAACAGAAAAACCGGCTATGTTCTCAGCATTATCGTTGGTGGCAAATAAAAAGCCGTCGTCCGGTGTAAGAATAAGTTCTATAGGCTCGACAGTAGCTGCGAAAGGTGACCCGGCCAGAGCACTGAGGGCACCAGCACCATCGACAGAATAACCGCTGATAGTATCCGGCCCAAAATCTGCCACATAGAGTAGTGAAGCATCGCTATTTAATATCAAGCCATGTTCAAATCCGCCCGCCGCAAACGGGGAGCCCGCAACAGGGGTAATAGAGCCGTCCGCCGCTTGATCATAAGCACTGACGGAGCCAGCGAAGTCATTACTGACAAATAAGCGTCCACCGGCTGGGTCAAATTGAATATCGAATGGAGACGATGGGCTGGCAAAGGGCGAACCCGTTATTTCACTCAAAGAGCCGTCCGCCGCGATGGAAAATACTGAGATTGTATCTCCAAGAAAATTGGCGACGTAAAGATAATTACCATCTGGATCAGACTCCACGCCCAGAGGGCTGTCACCCACCGCGTAAGGCGAGCCGGGCGTCACAGTCAAGGTACAATCGTCAGCCACGTCAAAACTGCTGACATTATCCGAGCTTGGATTGGTTACATACAACCGGGAATCACCCACAGACATGCCGATACTACCCACCGCAGCATCGAATGCACCGGAGCCTCCCGTAGCAAACGGTGAACCCGTCACCGCAGTCAATGACCCGTCAACATTAACCTCAAAGGCTGCCACAGTATTCGGATCACTATTGGTATTAACAAATACACAGTCTGCGCCCGCCACACTGTTCCAAACCAGGCCAAATGCAATGGCCAAAGAAAATCGATACGAATTACTCATTGATCATCCCCCAATACGCATATTCCCTTGCTCTAGCACAACGTGAGACAGGTGTTCATATTGTGCTAACCCATTGAATACCAACGTAACGCCGCGAAGACAACACAGCCGATAGCGTTGGAGCTTGTTATATTGAGGCCTATTCTAATCTGTTCTCACCGCATAAGAAAGAAAAACTGAACCCTGATCAATACCCCGATATTTTTTGCCAACCGCCAGCAAAATCAACAGGGGCGAAGCTACTCCGTGTCCTGCAGCTATATTATGAATTCAGCCTACTCCCACTCAATAGTGGCTGGTGGTTTGCTGGAGATGTCGTAGGCAACACGGGAGATACCGCTCACCTCATTGATAATGCGGCGTGACACCAGCTCCAAAAATTCAAACGGCAGATGGGCAAAACGGGCTGTCATAAAATCAACCGTCTCAACAGCACGCAGCGAGATGACATATTCATAACGTCTGGCATCGCCTACTACACCGACTGACTTGACCGGCAGGAATACCGCAAAAGCCTGGCTCACCTGATCGTAGAGATCGTGGTTACGCAGCTCCTCGATAAAGATGTGGTCGGCACGACGCAGCAGATCGGCATACTCTTTTTTCACCTCACCCAGGATACGGACACCCAAACCTGGCCCAGGGAACGGGTGGCGATAGATCATCTCGTAGGGAAGCCCCAGCTCAACACCGATCTTACGCACTTCGTCTTTGAACAGCTCACGCAGGGGTTCTACCAACTCCAGCTTCATGTAGTCGGGTAAACCACCAACGTTGTGGTGCGATTTGATCACATGGGCCTTGCCCGACTTGGCGCCGGCAGACTCAATGACATCAGGGTAGATAGTGCCTTGAGCCAGGAAGCCAACGTTCTCCAGTTTGTTAGCTTCCTCTTCGAAAATATCGATAAACAGGTTGCCGATAATTTTGCGCTTCTTCTCAGGGTCTTGCTCACCCGCCAGAGCAGCGAGAAAACGCTCTTCCGCATCGACTCGGATCACCTTCACACCCATGTGCTCAGCAAAGGTGGCCATCACCTGGTCACCTTCATGCAGACGCAACAGGCCATTATCGACGAAGATACAGGTGAGACGATCACCAATAGCACGATGCAACAAGCCAGCAACCACTGATGAATCAACGCCGCCGGAGAGACCGAGCACGATCTGACCATCACCCACCTGCTCTTTCACCTGTTGGATGCTGTCCTCGATAATGCTGGAGGGGTTCCACAACGCTTCACAACCACAGATCTGGAACAGGAAGTGCTCAATGATCCGCTGCCCCTGGCGTGTGTGTGTCACCTCGGGATGGAACTGAATACCGTAAAAACCACGCTCCTCGTCCGCCATACCGGCCAACGGCGCATTGGCAGTTTCAGCAATGACATGAAAACCCTCAGGGAGCTTTTCAACACGGTCACCGTGGCTCATCCAGACATCCAGCAACCCGTAGCCTTCCGGGCTAGTGTGGTCTTCAATATCTTTCAGTAGTTTAGAGTGGCCTCGGGCACGCACCTGGGCATAGCCGTATTCGTGGTGATCTGAATTGACCACTTCACCACCCAGTTGGGCCGCCATGGTCTGCATGCCGTAGCAGATACCCAACACCGGAATTCCCATCTCGAACACCTGCTGAGGCGCGCGCGGGGTATCTTCTGAGGTGACCGTCTCAGGTCCACCAGAAAGAATAATCCCTTTGGGCTGCTGCTCGGCAATGGCCTCCTCGCAGTTGTCGTAGGGCCAGATCTCACAATAGACTCCTGCTTCGCGCACACGGCGGGCAATCAGTTGGGTGTACTGTGAACCGAAATCCAGAATCAGAATCCGATGCGCGTGGATATCGTGGTTAGCCATGGTGAATATTTCCAATCTCAAAAAATGAAATAACCGCAGGGCTCGAGAATAAACTCTCCGAGGCCCTGCGGTTGTTAACAGTCAAAAACCGAGAGATCAGTCCCTGCGGTAGTTCGGGGCCTCTTTGGTGATGGTCACATCGTGGACATGTGATTCACGCATACCCGCGTTGGTAACACGCACAAACTCAGGCTTGGTGCGCATATCCTCAATAGTGGCGCAGCCGGTGTAGCCCATGCTGGCGCGGATACCACCGGTGAGCTGGGTGATCACATTGATCAACGGGCCTTTATAGGGGACGCGGCCTTCAATGCCTTCCGGCACCAATTTGTCGGCCTCTTTCTCTTCCTGGAAATAACGATCACTGGAACCGTGGCTGGCCTGCATCGCGCCTAACGACCCCATACCACGGTATGACTTATAGGAGCGGCCCTGGTAGATCTCGACTTCGCCCGGTGATTCATCAGTACCGGCCAGCAGACCACCGACCATCACCGAATGCGCCCCGGCAACCAACACCTTGGCAACATCCCCCGAGTAACGCAGCCCGCCATCAGCGATCAGAGGAATGTCGGTGCCCTGCAGCGCTTCGGCCACATTGGCTACCGCTGTAATCTGGGGTACACCAACACCGGCGACAATACGAGTGGTGCAGATCGAACCGGGACCGATACCGACCTTAACCGCATCAGCACCCGCCTCTACCAAAGCTTTGGCCGCCGCGCCGGTGGCGATATTGCCTCCGATCACCTGCACATCGGGGAAGTTACGTTTTACCCAGGCGACACGATCAAGTACACCTTGGGAGTGACCGTGTGCGGTATCCACAACGACCACATCCACACCGGCGGTTACCAGCGCTTCAACACGCTCATCAGTTCCTTCGCCAACACCGACCGCAGCGCCGACACGCAGACGCTCTTCGCCATCCCGGCAGGCAGCCGGATAATCTTTCGCTTTCTGGATATCTTTCACGGTAATCATGCCGCGCAGTTGGAAAGCGTTATTGACGACCAACACCTTTTCAATACGGTTTTCACGCAGCTTAGCAACTACCTCGCCACGCTCGGCACCCTCGGCGACAGTGACCAAACGATCCTTTGGCGTCATAACCGCCGAGACCGGCTCATCCATTCGGGTCTCAAACCGGATATCACGGCTGGTGACAATACCAACCAGATCATCGCCATCGACCACCGGCATGCCGGAGATGCCATGGTGGCGGGTCAGTTCAATCAGTTCACCGATAGTGGTGGTCGGTGTCACCGTGATCGGGTCATGAATAATACCGCTTTCGAAACGCTTCACACGACGAACATGGGCTGCCTGCTCTTCAGCCGTCATATTCTTGTGGATGATACCGATTCCCCCCTCCAAAGCCATGGCGATTGCCAGGCGGGCCTCGGTAACGGTATCCATCGCTGCCGAAATCAACGGCACATTGAGATCAATTTCACGAGTCAGCTTCGTACTCAGCGTCACATCTTTAGGCAGAACGCTGGAGTGGGCCGGAACAAGTAGAACATCGTCGAAAGTCAGGGCTTCCTGGAGCAGGCGCATAGTCGAATTCCCAAGCTGAAGGTATCTGATAAAACAGGATATTATAAAATTTCCTATATTCCAGGTAAACTAATGATAGCCGCAAATTGGCACTTTTTTTCACACTCACTGTAGGTAGCGGCGATTACACCACCATGACAAACCAGCCAACAACCAATTTTCAGCGTGATATCTACAGCGTGTCACGCCTTAATAGTGAAGTTCGGGCCGTGCTCGAGGGAAGCTTCCCCCTACTTTGGGTGCAGGGTGAAATTTCCAATCTGGCCACCCCCGCCTCCGGACACATCTACTTCTCTCTCAAAGACAGTCACGCCCAAGTGCGTTGCGCCATGTTTCGAATGAAACGTCAATATCTGCGCTTCCAGCCCAAAAACGGTACTGAAGTACTGATCCGCGCCCGCATTAGCCTGTACGAAGGCCGGGGCGATTTTCAACTCATTGCCGAACACATGGAGCCTGCCGGCGAAGGGGCACTGCACCAATCATTCGAAGAGCTAAAACGCCGTCTCGCAGCAGAAGGGCTGTTTGACACCGACCGGAAAAAGGCGATACCGACACACCCCAAGCAGATCGGTATCATCACGTCAGCCAGCGGCGCCGCAATTCGCGATGTGCTCACCGTCCTGAAACGCCGCAATCCCGCTATCCCAGTTGTCATCTACCCCACCAGTGTACAAGGGGATAGCGCAGTACAAGAACTGATCGCTGCCATCCGCTTGGCCAATCGGCGCCAAGAGTGTGATCTGCTGATCCTCGCCCGCGGTGGAGGCTCCCTGGAAGATCTGGTGGCCTTCAACGATGAACAGCTCGCACGCACCATCGCTGCCAGTGAGCTACCACTGATCTCCGCCATCGGTCATGAGGTGGATTTTACTATTGCCGATTTCGTCGCTGATCAGCGTGCACCCACGCCCTCCGCTGCCGCAGAGATAGCCACCCAAGACACGGGGGAGTTGCTGCACAAAGTGACGACCCTGCAACAGCGCCTGCAGCGCCAACTGCTCCAGCAACTCAGCCAGAAAAGAGCCATTATCAATCAGATGACCAAACGTCTCCAACAGCGCCATCCTGGCGTCAAGTTGGAGCAGCGGCAACAGCGGGTCGACGAGCTGGAACAGCGCCTGCTACGGTCGCTAAAAAACCGGCTGTATCACCATCAACAGACATTGCAAACGCTCTCTGTCCGGTTAGCGGCGCAGACGCCAGATCACACCCTAAAGCAACTCCATGGCCGCCTGCAGAGACTCTATGCGCGCCTCCAACACCGCATGACCACCTGCATTAACCACAACAAGCAGCAACTGGCCCTCGCCTCCACTCACCTGAATACCCTAAGCCCACTCGCCACCCTGGAGAGAGGCTACTCAATCACCCGCCACAACCAACAGATTCTGCGTAACTGCAGCAAGGTTTCGCCTGGTGATGAGTTAGAGACCCAATTGGCGCGGGGGCACATCACCTCTCAGGTGATCCGTGTGGAAGCCAAACAAAGCAAGGAGTAGCTAAGTATACGGAACAGCCGCCCGTCTCGTTCTACTTCTTCCGCTTCACAAACTTCTTCAGCCGCTGACGCTTCTGGATCTGGCGCTGAGTAAGCTTATTCTTACGCCCCTCATAAGGATTGTCACCCGACTTAAACTCAATCCGCACCGGTGTGCCGTCGAGCGAGAGCGCTTGACGATAGCGATTCACCAGATAGCGTTTGTAGGGTGCAGGCACAGAATCGGTCTGATTGCCGTGAATCACAATAATGGGTGGATTCTTACCGCCTTGGTGAGCATAGCGCAGCTTGATTCGCCGACCATGTACCAGCGGTGGTTGATGCTCCTGCACCGCCCACTCCAGAATACGGGTCAGCTCGGGTGTGGCAAGATCGCGAACAGCATTGCTATAGGCGGAATCCACCGCCTCATAGAGATGACCTACACCTGAGCCGTGCAACGCCGAGATAAAACGGCGTGTAGCAAAATCGAGAAACGGCAGTTTGCGATCAAGCTCACTACGGATCATCTCGCGTTGATCATCATCCAGACCATCCCACTTATTGACCACCACCACCAAAGCACGACCACTCTCCAGGATGTGCCCGGCCAGGCTGGCGTCCTGCTCACTGACCCCTTGATGGGCATCCAACACCAGCATCACTACATTGGCCTGCTCAATTGCCTGCAGGGTTTTGATAACGCTGAACTTCTCAATCGCTTCGTTAACCCGGGCGCGACGCCGTACTCCGGCGGTATCGATCAGGGTATAGGATTTGTCATCATGAACAAAAGGGATGAAGATACTGTCACGGGTAGTGCCCGGCTGATCAAAAGCAACCACACGCTCTTCACCGAGCATGCGATTGACCAGGGTCGACTTACCCACATTGGGACGCCCGACTACCGCTATCTGGGTCCCCTTTTCCGCCTCATCGTCATCCACTTCAGGCTCGGAAAAAGTCTCCAGCACCTGATTAATGAGTGCTTTAACGCCGCGGCCATGAGCAGCCGCGACCGGCACCGGTTCACCCAATCCCAAACTATAGAAGTCAGAACCAGCCATCGCCTTATCGAGATTCTCACTCTTATTCACGACAGCCGTAATCGGCTTACCGGTACGACGGAGCTGCTCGGCGATAATCTCATCACCACCACCGCAACCAGCCTTGGCGTCGACCAGGAAGAAGATATGGTCAGCCTCTTCAATAGCAGAGCGCACCTGCTGCTCCATCATCACATCAACGCCCTCCTCTTCTCCGCTGAGACCGCCGGTATCTACCACTACGTAGGGCATTTTACCCAAGCGGCCAACACCATATTTGCGGTCACGGGTCAGACCCGGCTGGTCTGCCACCAGGGCATCACGGCTGCGGGTGAGGCGATTAAACAGGGTTGATTTGCCGACATTGGGGCGGCCAACCAATACGATGACGGGGAGAGATGCGTTACTCAACAGTACAATCCAACATTAGCGAACTAAGGGATGGCCAATTTAATGGCTGCCAGCTCGCCGCCTGAACCATAAACATAGGCGACATTGTCAACCACAACCGGCGCTGATGAGATGGCATCACTACCCAAACTGGTGCGCGCCACTATGGCGCCATCTTCCGGGGAGAGCCAGTGCAGATACCCTTCATAATCGCCCACCATAAGATAACCATCGATTACCGCCGGGCCAGAGATCTGTCGCGCCTGTAGCGATTTATTCTTCCAGATAGCCGAGCTGTTTCTCGGATCGATAGCCCAGATATGATCATTGGCGTCAGAGACGAACAGATGACGCCGTCCAGCCGCCAGCCCGGCATAGGCGGAGAGTTTACGCCGCCAGGCAATTACCCCTGTGCCTCGAATCACAGCGGCCAGATCGCCCTGATAGGTTGAGACAAACACCGCATCCTGGACCACCAGAGGGTCACTATCGATATCGACCATCCGCTCCAGTTCAGAGCGGCCACTCGGCGCGGTAATAGTGCTCTCCCACATCGGTGCGCCGGTATTCACATCAAGCGCCGCCAATTTACCCGAGGCAAATCCGCAAATTACCTGGTTGCCGGCAATCACCGGAGAGCTGCTGCCGTGCAGGGTCAGTACCGGAATCGAGCGATCATAGAGCCAAACCTGGTTCCCGCTTCGCTCGTCAAAACCAAACAACTTACCGTCAACGGTATGGACAACCACAATGCCGTTGGCTGCCGCCGGCACCGAAAGCACTTCACTGCTCACCAGGGTTTTCCACTTCTGCTCACCCGAGGCCATATCCAAGGCAACCAATTCAGCGTTGCTGGTGCCGAGCAGGATGACACTATTGCCAACCCCTGGACCGCCAGAGATCTCCAGCTCAGTGTCGGCTTCCCATAGGGTCTTACCTGTTGCGCTATCCAGGGCGGTAACCATTCCGTTGCGATCGGCCACAAACACTTTGCCTTCTGCAACCGCGGGCACCAGTTTGACGCGCTGCTCATCGGTGCCGGCGCCCACGGAACGCGACCAGAGCAGTTGCGGCTCAACCTGATTAACAATGTCCGTCAGCTCCATCGGTTGCTCGGCATTATCATCACCACCGAACCAATTCATAGGGTTCATCGAAGCACACCCGGACAGCACCAGGGGCAGAAGCATAAGCGAAATCAACCTTGCCATCTGACTACATTCCTTCTAGGAGTTATTGGTCGCCACAGCCAGATCATCCAGCTTCATTTTTATGATCGCGGTATTACCGTCCAGACTATCCAGGGCCTCTTGGTAGGCGCTGCGGGCTGCTGCTTTGTCCCCTTTCGCCAGGGCGATATCGCCTCTTAATTCGGCCAGCTCCCCCTTGAAGGAGTTGAGAGGTGTTTGGGCAACCAGAGTAGCCGCCCCATCAATATCCCCATCATCCAGCATCAAACGGGCCAGACGCAGACCGGCAATCTGTTTCAGACCTGGATCAGGGCTGTGTTCCAGGGCCCATTTAAGCTCTACCCGGGCACCGGCCTTATCATCCTGCTCCAGCTTCACCTTGGCCAGATTGAGCGCCGCGAATACCGCGTAGGTACTATCAGCATAATCCGCGATAATCTGCTCCGCCTGCTTCACAGCCGACTCATTGGCGCCAACCGCCAGCGTCTTATTGAGCTGTTCAAATTGGTAGGAGGCCTGCTCGGCAACACCCTGGTTGTGATCAACCCAAGCACGCCAGCCGAAGACAATCCCCAACCCGATCACGGCTCCGCCAATCACTGATTTTCCGTTCTCACGCCACCACTTCTTTAGCGCTTCAACCTGTTCTTCTTCAGACAGATTCACATCCACCATCTTAATCCTCACACTACCGGTCTTGGCCGGTATTACGCTGTCAAATATTCAGTTTTCAAAAATTCCGCCAGATCGGTCAGGGCGACTTCGCACTGCTCACGCTCCTCACGCAACGGCTTAACACCTATCACGCCACGTTCCAGCTCATCCTCACCCAGCACCAGAGCGATGCGCGCCTCACTGCGATCCGCCTTTTTAAATTGGCTCTTAAAACTACCCCCACCACAGTGGGTAACCATCCGTAACTGGGGCAATTGATCCCGTAACTGCTCAGCCAGCACCAAACCACGACGCTGGGCGGCATCCCCCATGAGCACCATGTAAGCGTCCAGCCCTTTAATTGGCAATTGATCGCGTTGCTCCTCTAACAAGGCAACCAGGCGTTCTACCCCCATGGCAAAACCGATAGCCGGCGTAGGCTTACCGCCAAGCTGGTCAATCAAGCCGTCATAACGGCCACCGGCGCAGACAGTGCCCTGGGCACCCAACTGATCGGTTACCCACTCAAATACGGTGCGCGCATAGTAGTCGAGCCCGCGCACCAGTCGTGGATTGACCACATAAGGGAGCCCCACATCATCGAGCCCCTGACAAAGCGCCTCAAAATGGGCTTTCGACTCTTCGCCAAGATAGTCCATCAAGCTGGGCGCCGCCGCGATCAGCTCTTTCAGATCGGGGTTCTTGGAATCGAGAATGCGCAGAGGGTTGCTCTCTAAACGCCGCAGGCTATCTTCATCCAGCTTATCCTTGTGTTCAGTCAGATAACGCACCAACTGCTCACGATAAACCGCCCGCTCCTCCGACGTACCCAAGGTGTTAATCTGCAGCTCCAGATCTTTCAGACCTAGCTGCCGCCAGAAACGTCGGGTCAGCAAAATGATCTCGATATCTACATCCGGTCCCGCCAAGCCATAAACCTCGGCGCCAATCTGATTGAACTGACGATAACGCCCTTTCTGCGGACGTTCATGGCGGAACATAGGGCCACGATACCAGATACGCTGCACCTGGTTATAGAACAGACCGTGCTCGATACCGGCACGGACACAACCGGCAGTGCCTTCGGGTCGCAGCGTCAGGCTATCGCCATTGCGATCCTCAAAGGTATACATCTCTTTCTCGACAATATCGGTTACTTCGCCAATAGAGCGTTTAAACAGCTCGGTAAACTCGATAATCGGCGTCCGCAGCTCCCGATAGCCATAGCCGTCGAGTACATCGCGCACACTATCTTCCAGGAAGTGCCAAAGCGCCGACTGCTCCGGCAACAGATCGTGCATACCACGGATGGCTTGAATATTTTTTCCCATCGATTACTTCTTACTCAAAACTGGCTGGCGACTGTTCTCGCCAACATCATCATTCACAACCGGCCAGACAGACCGCTCAAATCAGTTTCGGCTATAGGTCAGCTTGGCCACATTGCCGCTAACATAAGGATTCAGGTTAAACGCCTCACCGTCTACCAACATAGTGACGGCAGATGCATTGCCCAGCACCAATTTGTAGGGAGGGCTACCACCCAGTACCTGGCGCTTACCCTCTTTTTGAATGCCCACCATTTTGAATTCACCGGTGGCATCTTTAACGCTGACCCAGCATTCGCCACTAAATACCAGCTCAATTTTCGGGTCCGCAGGCGCTGCAACCGGCTCCACTGCTTCTGCGACGACGGGCGCGGCTTCCTCTTCAACGGTTTCAGGTGGCACCTCAGCCAGTACCGACTCATCACTCTGTAAGGTTTCAGGAGCTACTGCTGATACAGGCTCTGCTTGCGCCTCGACCGGATCAACTGGCACTGTCTCTTCCACCACTGGGGTTTCAGGCTCCTCAACAGCCGGAGCAGGTTCTTCAGGTTTCGCTACAGGCAGCGTGAAGGACGACTGACCTGCATCGATTACCGGCAGCGCCGGCTCAGTATTTAGGGGTAGATCCCCTAACGGCTTATCCTGGCTCTCTTCAAGTGACGGCGCTTCATCCTGCGCCTGATCACCAAACAGCGGCCACTGCAGATAACCCTGCCACCAGGTCAGCACCAGCCCAATCAGGCTCAGTACGATAATCCAGGTCATCATTCTGACCAAGCCATGACTGCTGCGAACCTCATGATTGACCCGCCCAACCTTCAAATCGGGCTGCTGATCCACGCTGGGGTTAGCCTGCTGATAAGCGGCCAATATCGGCTCGACCGGCACCTCAAGCACCCGGGCGTAGTTGCGCAAGTAGCCTTGAATAAAGACTGCACCCGGCAGTGCTTCATAATCGTCACTCTCCAGCGCTTCCAACTTACTGTCGCTAAGATGCAGCATTGCTGCGACACTAACCAGATCCAGCCCTCTCTCTTCGCGAATAGACTTCAACTGCTTACCGGGGCCATCAACCTCAGCAACAACTTCAGGTTCATCTGTTTCCACAGCATTCATTGTCATTGTGACTCCGCAAGCGACATGGATTCTTTTGAATCAGGAAATTTTGTCCTTAACAGCGACGCATACCTGGCCTCAGCTTCCTTGTCCCCCAGCTTCCGTTCTGCTCTGATACCGAGCCAGAGCGATGCCGCATTCATCGGCAACCGTTCATGGTAGCGCTGCAGATAAGCCCGAACCGACAAATACTGCTCCTTACGGTAGCTCACTTGAGCCATCTGAAACAGTGCGGGTGGAAAACGTGGATTGCTTTCCAACGCAGTGCGAAAATAACGTTCAGCACGGTTCAGATCGGGAACGCGCACCATACAGACACCCGCATTCGTCAAAGCGATTTCAGGTGTTTTATAGAGTGGATTGGATAGTGCACGCTGGAAGAGGCCATCAGCCTCGTCATAACGCTTGCGATTACAGAGAAAAGAGCCAAACGCGTTCAACACATAAGAGTTTTTCGGCTGCAGTTCCAACGCCCTGTTGAAGTGACGCTCAGCCAAGGGGTACTCCCCCAGTCTCTCATACAGCAGCGCAATCACATTGTGCGCCTGGGTATTGGTTGGTTCAATCTGTACCGCCTGCTTGGCCTTCACCAGAGCAACGTCCAGTTGTTTCTCTTTTAGATAGGCAACCGCCAGCTTGACATAGATATCACCCGCGCCGGGTACACCTTGAACCTGTCCCAGATTGCCGGTGCTATCATCCTGCAATCCATCTGTTCTAACACCACCCGTGGTACAAGCCATCAGGGTGCTGGTAGCCAGCAACAACAGCGTTATTCGTTTGATCAGGCTGAAACGGCTCTTCAAAATCAGCTCCTTGCACTTCTTCCAGCAAATTTCAATTCACGCCGACTACGGTCTTTCACCTTGCCGACCAACTGCCCGCAGGCAGCGTCGATATCATCCCCGCGGGTTTTGCGGGTGATTGAGATAATACCGGCTTTCATCAGACGTTGCCTGAACGCCTCGATTCTCTCCGGTGACGAAGAGCGAAACTCAGTCCCCGGGAATGGATTAAAAGGAATCAGGTTCATCTTCGAAGGGGTTCCCTCAAGCAACCTGATCAACTCTTTGGCGTGCTTATCGCTATCGTTAACGCCATCGAGCATGACATATTCCCAGGTTACTTTACGCCGCTTGTCGTTGCGCACGAACTCCCGGCACGCCGGAATCAGCTCTTCCAGGGGATATTTTTTATTGATCGGCACCAGTCTGTCACGCAACTCATTGTTGGGTGCATGCAGCGATACCGCCAGACTGACGTCACTCACTTCGTTCAGTCGATAGATCGCCGGCACAATACCTGACGTGCTGATAGTGACGCGGTACTTGGAAAGCATGTAGGCCAAGTCTTCCTGCATGATATTCATCGCCTGAACCACCGCATCGAAGTTAGCCAGCGGCTCCCCCATGCCCATCATCACGACATTACTTAGTGGTTTCCCCATGCGGTGAACAGTAACCCACACCTGGCCGATAATCTCGGCGCTGCTCAGGTTCCGGTTAAACCCCTGTTGGGCAGTTGAACAGAAAGAGCAGTCGAGCGAACAGCCCACCTGGGAAGAGACACAGAGGGTATTACGGTCTCCGTCGGGAATATGGACTGACTCAACCCGATTATTGCAATCGAGCTCCAGCACCCATTTATGAGTACCGTCTCTCGAGGGTTGATCAAACACAATCTCCGGTACCCGAATTTCGGCAATCTCGGCCAACTGAGCACGCAACCGTTTCGGGACATCGGTCATCGCCTCAAAGTCGATAACCCCATGTTTGTGTATCCACTTCAAGACATTACGGCCATGGAACGCCTTTTGTCCCAGTTCCTGGAACAGCGCTTCCATGGCCGCACGATCGAGGCCAAGTAGATTGATTTTCTCTTCAGTGGCCAAATCAACCTCAGCGAGTACGCTCGCAGACACCTTCGGGGAAGAAGAACTCGATCTCTACTTTAGCAGTTTCCGGGGCATCAGAACCGTGTACCGCGTTCTCATCGACAGTCTGGGCAAAATCCGCACGGATAGTGCCAGGCGCTGCTTCCTGAGGGTTGGTGGCGCCCATGATTTCACGATTCTTGGCAATCGCATCTTCACCTTCCAGAACCTGAACCACAACCGGGCCAGAAGTCATGAAATCGATCAGATCGTTGTAGAAAGGACGCTCTTTGTGCACTGCATAGAACTCACCGGCCTGCTCGCGGCTCAGGTGCAGCATTTTGGAAGCGACGATTTTCAGGCCATTCTCTTCAAAACGGCTGTAAATCTGGCCAATGACATTTTTGCCGACTGCATCTGGCTTGACGATGGAAAATGTACGTTCGATTGCCATCAAAAACTCCAACTATTTCAAACAATAAAAAAACCTTGCGCGATCATTCCGATCACACAAAAAAACTATTTTGCAAACGGTATCAGGGGGGAAATCGGTAGAAAAATGCCATGCATTACCCACCTTTGCCGATCAATCCAGGGCTCTCCCAGACCGACACCGAGTGTTTCTACTGACAAAACCGCCGCTTAGTTTACCCTGTGGCAGACAAAACGGGAAATTTTCCTGCACAATTTCCCGCCATCTCCTTCATTGAACTAATCGATGGACATCGATCACGTCGGGAAGTTGTGAAACCTTGTCGATAATCCGGCTCAACTGGCGCATATTTTCAATCTCAATGGTCAGACGCATAGTCGCTCGGTCTGTTTTTCGATTCGACTGACTTTTCACACCCAGTACATTCACCTCATCATTGGTCAAAATGGACGAGATGTCTCGCAGCAACCCCTTGCGATCGCTGGCAATAATACGGATATCAACAGGATAGGCGCCATTTTCAGTCGATTCACCCGCCCACGCCACGGCAACCAACCGTACCTGATCCTCATCTTTCAATTTGTGGATGAGTTTACAGTCACGACGATGCACGGTAACCCCCCGGCCCCGAGTGATAAAACCGACAATTTCATCATAGGGCACCGGTTTGCAGCACTTCGCCATGTGGGTCATGAGTTCACCCACGCCCTCTACCGTCACCTCACCCGCGCCCTTTTTGGAGATACGCTTTTGCCGCTTTTTGCGCGGCGGAGCCGCCAGAGGGGCAACCTCCTCTTCATGCTCAACCGGCTCTGGTCGCTCTCCCATGCCGGCAATCTGTATCGGCGATACCTCGCCACGACCAATGGCGGCCAGCAGATCATCGCCTTTTTTGAAATTGAAACGCTCAGCGATCTGATCCAGATCGGGCCGCTTCACCCCGAGCCGCGTCAGTTCGCGATCGAGACTGGCCCGGCCAATGTGCAGATGTTCCTCATAATCCTGCTGCTTGAACCAGTGCCGTACCCGGTTTCTAGCTTTACTGGTCTTAATGTATCCCAAATGGGCGCTCAGCCAATCCCGGCTGGGGCCACCTTCTTTGGCAGTGATAATTTCAATAGTCTGCCCACTCTGCAGCCGCTGGGTCAGCGGTGCAATGCGGCCATTGATTTTCGCCCCTCGACAACGGTCCCCCACATTGGAGTGGATAGCATAGGCAAAATCGACCGGTGTCGAGCCTTTGGGCAGCTCAATCACTTTACCCTGAGGAGTCAACACATAGACCTGCTGGGATTCAAATTCAGTTTTAAAATTCTCTACAAAATCGGCAGATTCCGCCGGTTCCTCTTTCAGCTCCAGCCAGCTACGCATCTTGGCGATACGCTGCTGGAATTTAGGATCTTCCTTCCCGCCGCTCTCTTTGTAGCGCCAATGCGCGGCAACTCCCAACTCCGCATGCTCATGCATGTCGTAGGTGCGCACCTGAATCTCCAGGGGTTTATCTTCCGGACCGATGACCGCTGTATGGATAGAACGGTACATATTGGCCTTGGGTGTCGCGATATAGTCATCAAATTCGCCCGGAATGTGGCGCCACAAACCGTGGACTATACCTAACACTGCGTAACACTCGGCGACCGTATCGACCAAAATACGCACCGCGCGCAGATCAAAAATCTGGTCGATTCCCACATCCTTACGGCGCATTTTTCGCCAGATGCTGTAGATGTGCTTAGGTCTACCGGTGATCTCAGCATTAATACCGCCAGCCTGGAACTTATCCTGCAGTAGTCCCATGACATTCTGAATATAGGCCTCACGATCCGCCCTGCGTCCATCCAGTTGACTGGCCAGATCTTTGTAGGCCTGGGGCTCAAGATAGCGCAGACAAAGATCTTCCAGTTCCCACTTGATCTGCCAGATTCCCAAACGATTGGCCAGTGGCGCGTAGATCTCCTGGGTCTCTTTGGCCTCTATCTTTCTAACAGCTTCAGGCAGCGCCTTGAGCACACGCATTTCATGCAGGCGTTCAGCCAGCACGATCACAATCACCCGGATATCATCGGCCATGCTCAGCAACATACGCCGCAGATTCTCTACATGGTCAGGCTGATTCTTCTTGTGTGGAATCCCATCCCCTTTGGCATCGTTGACAAACCCCATGCGCCCCATATCCCGAACCATACGGGCAACAGAGGCGCCGAAAGCAGCCTCGATCCGGGCCAGGCCAGGTTCATCATCCAACTGAACATCGTGCAGTATGGCCGCCACCAAAGTCTCCCAGTCGAGATCCATCGACTCAAGAATCTCCGCCACGGCCAGAGCATGGCGCAAAGTTGACTCACCAGTCGCCTCAACTCCCTCCTTGTGGTATTCAAAGGCCATTTCACAAGCCTGTTCGAGCATTACCAGATCGTCCTGATCACGCGTTTCGGCGAGTGAAACAAGCCACTCCCTTATGTCTTGCTCATCCAGCCACGCATTCGCGGGTAACTTTGTTGTCGTTGTAACCATAGGTTTAACAGTGTATTAGCCGTCTCGCCACCCTAGATGGCACATCAGTGTACTGCATCCGCACTCTCTACCCCAATAACGTAGACATAAAAAAAGGGCGCACAGTGCGCCCCTTTCGTGTTTTTTGGAAAACCGTCTTAACGATTCGACTCTTCAACAATCTTCCAAGACCCGGAGACCTGTATCAAGCGCAGACGCTTCTCACTAACATCACTATAAACATTTGAGTTATAGCGTTGTGTAAAATCGACTACAGCGCCCTGACCATCAACCGTAACTTTGATATTGTCGAGCTTCAACTTGATCCACTTGGCGCCACCAATTATACGCTTGCGGCTCTTCTCCCAGGCCATTCTGCTTTTCGCCTTGCGTGGCTTAAAGCTGTCGGCATAGTGGGACAAATAACTGTTCAGATCCTGACTGCTCCAAGCCGCCTTCCAGCTATCGACCACTGCCAGCACAGCTTTAGCATTTTTATCGTTCTTTATCGTGGTCGGCTTCTTATCCATGAGTGAAACCGGCTCTTCCAGAACTGCCTTTAGCGGCTCAACCTCACTCTCGATCACGCTCTTATCGGCGATCTCAGCGTAGGCCATCTGCACCTTGCCCTGATCATCGTCTATCTCGGGCAACTGGACGCCGAGATACTCTTTCAACTTGCCCATTGCCACCAAAATACGGTACTGGGCCAACTGGTTGTCATGCCATGCATTCACTCGCGCACGTCTGGCTTCAAACAACTCATTTTCGGTATCCAGCAAATCAAGCAGAGTGCGCTTACCCAAATTGAACTGTTTGGCATAGGCGCCACGTGTTTTCTCACTGGCTGTGACGTAATTTTCAAGATAGGTTAGCTGCTGCTGAGTCGCCTCGTAAGCCGCCCAGGAGAGACGCATGCTCTCGACCACTTGGCGATAGGTGTTATTACGCACCTCTTTCGCTTCATTAATCAATCGGGCGGTCTGCGCTGAGCGCGCCTTGTCTTTGCCACCCGCGAACAGGTTATAGCGCATTCGCAACATGGCGGTCATATCGTCATCACGCCCTTCGGTGCCATCCAAATCATCACCATAACGGGCACCCAGTTCGAGATCGAAACGGGGATAAAACGCCTGCTTTGACGCTTCATGTTGAGCCACCGTAGCGGCCACATCGGCATCGGCCGACTTCAAGGTAGGATGATTTTCCAAGGCCATGCGAATAGCCTCGTCCTGACTCGCGGGCAACACGTCAACCGCCGCGACCTCTTCCAAAGCCGTCGGCAGCACACCCACTACGCGCAGAAAATTGGTCTCCGCATCTTTTACATTGACATCATCGGCCAACAAATTGGCGGATGCTGAGGAGCGGCGGCCTCTAACCTGGGATAAGTCTGATGAGCGTCCAACACCAGATTTACTTCTCAACTCAACCTGATCATAAATGCGCGCATGAGCCTCTAAGTTTTCAGAAGAGAGCGCCATTAAATCCTTATGACGCAGCACTTGCAGATAGAGCTGAACCGCTTGTAAACCAATATTTTCGCTCGTTCCGTCCACAGTCTGCTTCTGCGACTCAATGCGAGCGTTCTGACGCTCAACTTCACTGCGGGTTGCAAAACCATCGAACAGCATCTGACGCAGATTCAGTGCAGCCTCCTTGCGGGTCAGATCGTGCCAATCATGACCACGGGCGCGTGTTGAATTATTATCAGTGTTCTCATAACCAATACCTGCGGTTAGATCAATCGTCGGTTTAAATCCGGCTTTTGCCTGATCCAGTTCATGAAGACGCGCTAAATGCTCATTGGACTGAACCAACACTTCTGGATTTGTTTGTATTGCACTCTCCACCGCATCTCGCAAATTTAGAGCACTTGATGCACTCGAGACGGCAAGGCAAACAGCCACAACGCCGGTTTTCAACGTTAGATTGACACGCATATCTAGGGCCCCCTGGAAACAGCCTTCCTAAGTTTTGCTAACTGGTTCACATTATTTTGTCAGTGGTGAGAAATACTAACACCATTAACAAGATGCTGGAAAGCATTGAAAAAGAAATAGATTCTACAATTAAACCTTCCGAAACCAACTTGTGGATGCAACTATAGGGTGTTTCTCAAGAATGTACATCCTAATTCCCCAAGTGAAACTTGATTTTAAATAAATTTAACAAACAGTTAGCCACCGTAATACAGAATATTCCAAAACGTGAAAAATCATTTCCAAGCCCTTCATTTTTATTTGTAAATGATTGTGATATTCCACTAAGGCCTGTTAACACTAATTTGATCGTCACTGTTGAGCCTAAAAAAGCACCAATCAAGGCACGAGGAG
>JAKSCN010000544.1 GCA_022360595.1 Chromatiales bacterium | reverse complement strand
TGATTAGAGGTTTCTTAGGCATTGCCTCTGTTTTTCATGCCGATATTGTGCTGTTTGGCAAAGTCGAGCATCCGGTGGATAGGAAGCACAGCTTTTTCGGCGATGCCGGGTTCAATTTCGATCTGGTTGGCGCCGGTCTCCAGCACCTCTGCCAGATTCTGCAGGGCGTTCATACCCATCCATGGGCAGTGAGCACAGCTTTGGCAGGTGGCGCCTTCGCCTTGAGTGGGCGCTTCAATCAGATTTTTGCCTGGCGCCAGTTGTTTCATTTTGTGGAAAATGCCGCCGTCGGTGGCGACGATGAACTCTTTGTTGTCCATCGAGGTGACAGCGTTGATCAGTGCTGTGGTGGAACCCACCACGTCGGCTTGATCCACAATGGCAGCCGGTGATTCCGGGTGGACCAGTACAGCGGCATCGGGGTGCAGTCGGCGCACACGCTCCAGTGCGACCGATTTGAACTCTTCATGCACGACACAGGAGCCTTGCCAGAATAGCATTTCAGCCCCGGTTAGGCGCTGCACGTAGTGCCCCAGGTGTTTGTCTGGGGCCCAGATGATCTGTTCGCCCTGTTCCGCCAGGTGGGTGATGATCGGCAGGGCAATGCCGGAGGTGACCACCCAGTCGGCTCTTGCTTTCACTTCGGCGCTGGTATTGGCGTAGACCACCACGGTGTGGTCCGGGTGATGATCACAAAAAGCGCGAAATTCGTCAGCGGGACAGCCTTCATCCAGTGAGCAGGTGGCGTTGAGGTCAGGCATCAGCACCCGTTTCTCCGGGTTGAGGATTTTGGCCGTTTCACCCATGAAGCGAACACCGCAGACCACCAGGGTTTTGGCTTCCTGGACACTGCCGAAACGGGCCATCTCCAGAGAATCGGCAACGCAGCCGCCGGTCTCCTCGGCCAGCTCTTGCAGGTCTCCGTCCGTGTAGTAGTGGGCGACCAGTACGGCATTCTGTGCTTTCAGTTGAGCTTTGATACGCGCTTTCAGGTTCTCCTTCTCGTCAGGCGAGAGGATCGGCCACTCGGGGTGGGGAGGCACGACAATAGGGCGTTTCGCGATATCGGCAGGTGAGGGGGTGACTTCGTTCATCTCTTTGTCTCGTACATATATCTCAGCGGATAATTTCAACCCGGTCAGGGTTTTTTACCCGGTATTCACGGGCCGGTCTGTGGTTGCCGTTGCGTTTTAACTCGCCAGTCTCTTCGATCTGGCCCAGTCCCAGAATCCATTTTCTGAAGTTGCGCTTGTCGAGCTGCTCGTTGAGCAGAATCTCATAGACCCCCTGCAATTCGGTCAGGGTGAAGGTCTCCGGCATGAACTGGAAAGCGATAGTCGAGTAGTTCAGTTTGGCCACCAGGCGCTGGTGGGCCAGCTCGACAATGCTGCTGTGGTCAAAGGCCAGGGGCGGCAGGTCGTCCAATGGATACCAGGCGGCGTCGGCGGCGTCGCTGGCCGCTTGTACCTTGAGACGGTCGGAGGCGGTCAGGGCGTAGTAAGTGACGCTGATGACCCGCTCGCGTGGATCGCGATCCGTTTTGCCAAAGGTGTAGAGTTGTTCCAGATAGACACCGGTGACCCCTGTCTCTTCCTGTAGTTCTCGCAGAGCACAGTCTTCCAACTCCTCATCAATATTGAGAAAACCGCCCGGTAGCGCCCACTGGCCTTGAAAAGGCGGGCTGGCGCGCTTTACCAGTAGAAGCTGCAGTTTCTGCGCTCGAAGGGTGAAGACCGCAATATCGGTTGTTACCGCAGGGTGGGGATAGGGGTAGCTGTAGGGCAATATGGCCACTCTAAGTGTAAAAATGACACTTAACATAGTGTGCGAAATACACAATGTCAACTGTTGATAGGAAAAATTAATTGATGAGCGGGTTTTGAACAATAAAAAAGCCATCTTCCGGGAAGAAGATGGCTTTGTGAATCACCGATCTTACGGCATGCCCACAGGGCTTGCTGTTAAGCGGGCTTTTCGCTCTGCTGCAACTGCTCTACGGGTGGTTCTTGCGGGGACGCGGAAGAGGCGGTTGCCGGGGCTGCGTCCAGCGTGGGCTCCTGGCGTGTTGTTTTGTCTTCACCCGATGGATTGGTAAAACGGTCGTTCAGGGTCTGTACATAGTTATCGGCGTCTTCCAGAACCTGGGAGAGGCGTTTGCGTGAGCTGCGTCCCCAGCCTACCGGGTTGGTGCTGAAGATGCTGCTCCAGGGGCGGGTGTTGCGCAGGAAGGCGTTGGTCAGGTCTCCACGAATGGCGAGCTTTTCACCCTGTCGTTTCAACCCTTTGAGCATCGATTTGGCCGCCAGTGAGCGGACCAGATAGTGGATGCCGAGCATCACCACTGTCATAACAATTGCTGCGATGTAGAGATTGGTCGCATTGGCCGTGATGTTCTCCAGCCAGGGAGCCGTAAAGGATAGGCCCTGCCAATAGCCGGCACTGATGCTGTAGGCGATTAGCGCGGCAAACAGCAGGCCAAAACTGATCGCGTCGCCCCAGAGTACGCGTTTTTTCCACTTTTCGGTAGCCGCTTTAATAGCCGGTATGGCACGCTCTTCGATGTCGCGGGCGGTTTTGTCCAGAGCGCCGACAATGCGGTAAGCACGCTCCACTTCAACCTCTTTCATGCGGTTATGAATTTCGGCCAGATCGGCATCGCGTTTGCGCTCGAAGCGGTCGCGCAGGTTGTCGTCGTCAATCGGTACCGCCGCATCAGGGTTGTAGATGGTGTAGAAGCGGCCGGCTGTCAGTCCCCGTTCACCCAGGGCGCGCTGCCAGGCGGCGACCACCTCTTCCGGATTGTCTTCCCGGGCGGTGGTGTCGATCTGGTTGAGAATATAGAGAAATTTTCCTGAGTCCGCGCGGTTGATGGTGTTGCTGACCAGGTGATCCAGGGTGTCGTTCATGGCGCCGGGTTCCGGGTGTCTTGCATCGAAGAAGACCAGCACCAGATCGGAGAGATCGATAATGTGATCGGTGATTCGCAGGGTTGAGGTGCGCTGGGCATCGGCGTCAAACCCGGGGGAGTCGATAACGATTTTGCCGCGCAGCGCCTCGCTCGGGCAGGTCTTGAGCTGCAGATAGGCGTCTATACGCTGCCCCTCACCGGCGGAGACCTCCTCGATCTCATCGCTCATCTGGTAGAAGGGGAAGCGCGGATCAGAATCTAGGGCCACCCCGGGCAAGGCGTGGGTGGTCTTCTCCCGGCTGTAGCAGACCACGGTAAACTTATCATCAACAGCCTGATTGCCGGAGCGCTGCAGTTTGTAGTTCAGGTAGTGATTGATAAAGGTCGATTTACCCGATGAGAAGGTGCCCAGCACGGCAATGAGTGGCCACCAGGGAATCTGGGTGGCGTAGGAGTCGTCAGTGCTGAGAAGGCCCATTTTGTAGGCAATTTTGTCCAGTTTTCTGAAGCTCTGAACCGTGCTGAGTAGTACGGGGTTCTCCTGCTCGAGGTGGGTTTCAAGGTGTTTTAGGCGTCCTTCAATAATTCTTCCCGGCGTACTCATAAATCACTCCTGGAATAGGTATTTTGCTGAATTCGATACCTATAAAATCTGGCTAAATACTTGAAAATATCCGCTTATATTAACCTGCATCATTGTTGGGTAACAGCCTGCATTGGCGTGGTTGTAAAAAATCATTTTAAGATAAGTGGTTATGTGCTTAATAGGTAGTACGGAATTTTATGAAATGCTTATATAGCGTTGTTTTTAAAGCAATAACTTTGCCTGGTGCTTTGTTGCATTAGCGTTAGCCTTGGTAGATACTGGCGTGGCATTAAGCGTGTCGCGCTTATCAAATGTGGATTGATGAGTGCGGTAACGCATAACAATTAAAGTAAAAAAACATATTGGAGGTTGTGATGTCTGAACTGTTTACTGACCAGTGGATGAAAAATTTCATGGAGCAGTGGAATGCGGAACCAGAGCTCTCTGGTGCGCTTGAGCAGATCGGCTTTTCCAGTGTAATTGGCTATGGTTTTGAGGGGGATGATCAGCCCAAAGGTGTTCTGACTGTTGAAAGCGGTAAAGCGGTTGCGGCTGGCGCCTATGACGGTGAGACATTGAATTGGGACATTCGCTGCAGCGAGGGACAGTGGCAAAAATGGATTGGAAAACCACCTGGCATGATGGGTCTGGGTATGGCCTTCACCTCCGGGAAGATGAAATTCAAGGTCGGTGATTATGGTGCTATGATTAAGGATCCTAGGATGGCCGGGCCTTTTATCAAAAGCTTCTCTGTAATGGCAAAGGCCTGATCAACGAAATGTGTATCATGCTGGTGAAAATTTCGCTGGCGTGATTATTCAGCGGTATAAATCAGCAGGTCGGTATTTAAGATGGGAATTAAAGTCCATGCGCTTGCGCTGATAGCAGGGATGGCTACCGCCTTGGTAGCGCCTCTTGGTGTTGCAGCTCAAGTTAACGGGGGAGAGCTTTTCACTGTCCAACAGGCACGCGGTGCGCCTACAGTCTCTCTGGGTGGAACGGTCATACCTTATAAAGAGGTGACGCTATCCGCGCAGGTGCCGGGGCGTGTCAAATACCTGTCAGGCATTGAGGGTGATCGATTTGAAGGGGGCACCTTGTTGGTGGCCTTGGATGATACAGAGCTTTTGGCCAACCGAAATTCAGCATTGGCGCAACTGGCCAACGCTGAAGCGCAAATGCGTGCGGCCGGTGTTCAGTACAATCGTGAACTCTGGTCGCCTCAGTCAAAATCGTCCATGGGTGGCATGGGCGTGCCCAATCTGTTTGATCAGATGTTTACCCGTCCAATGGAGAACTTCGCGGGCACGCGCAATCAAGGGGTTGAGCGTCGCGCTGACCTTTATTCATCTGGTGTGCAGATTACGCAGGCGCAAAATTCCATTATGGCCGCGCAATCCCAGATTCAGGCCATCGACGCCAAGTTGCGCGATGCCCGGAGCATGGCGCCTTTCGATGGCGTGATCATGAAAAAGTTTGTCGAGGTGGGCGATACCATGCAGCCCGGTCAGCCGTTAATGGTCTATGCCGATGTGGAGTATCTGCAGATTGCCGTTGAGGTGCCCGCCCGTCTGCGCCCTGGTTTGAGCGAAGGGATGATGTTGCAGGCTCAGTTGGATGTCGGCAATCAGGTGGTGCCGATACGTGTTGCCCAGATTTTTCCAATGGCTGATGCCCAGCGCCACACAGTGAAGGTGAAGTTTGACCTGCCACAGGGGGTCTCCGCGCCAGGTATGTATGCCAAAGTTCAAGTGCCCGATTTCACCGCGCCTGCCCGTAATTATCCCGTTATCCCCTCCAGTGCGATCCGGTACAATGGTAGTCTGCCCGGGGTATACGTGAGTAAAGACGGCAAAACAGAGCTTCGCCTGATTCGTGTCGGCGAGAAACTGGATGGGGGATATACCAGCGTGTTGTCAGGTTTAAGCGAAGGCGAACAAATCCTGCGCAATCCAAGCGTAGGGGTCTCTTCTGGATGGACCTCTTCTTCAAGCGGCGCCCGCTAAAGTTAGCACGACAACAGTCACCTAGTGTGGCTGTTGTCGTATGATGGCACCGGTTCTTTCTTAGTCTATGACTGAAATGCAAAACAATATGAGTCAGGAAGATCCGAAAAAAAGTGGTCAGAATATAGACCACATGAGTGATGAGCACTTGGGACTGGCCGGTCGTACCGCGCGGTTTTTCATTAACTCACCACTCTCTCCACTTTTCTTTATCTCAATGATGCTGATGGGCCTGGTCGGCTTGGTGATGACGCCGAGGCAGGAGGACCCGCAGATCTCGGTGCCGATGGTCGATGTCTTCGTCCAGTACTCCGGCGCCTCGGCCGAGCAGGTCTCCAATCTGGCCATTGAACCGCT
>JAKSCN010000403.1 GCA_022360595.1 Chromatiales bacterium | reverse complement strand
GGTTGAGAGACTGCAGTTTCTGCATGCGACTTTAATATTTTCGAACGAGATAATTTTACGTCCGCTCACGACACCACCTTCCAAAAATGCTCGGGCCCTATTGTGCAGTGGCAGTTGATGTGGATCAAGCGTTTTTTTGATTTGAGTCAATAGTTTGGCATCTGCCGTCCAGTTTCTTGTTGTTGATTGTTTTTATTGGAAAAACAGACTGATTTTACTGTTTGCCTCGGGTTAAACCGGCAGTTAAGCCGATAGACAAAGGTGCGTGATAAGCAATATTACGGTCATGTGAGTGTGTTATTTTGCAGCCTGTGATGACATTGAAGTCATTCGAGAGGCATGGCCACGTTTTAGGGGTAGCTAACAGAGTATATGCGCTGTTTCGATTGTGGGACGATGGGCTTTCTGGTAAATTTGAGTCCCGTCCAAATAACATCCTTCTGGCCATTACTTAGCAGAATTTCATGACCAAATTTGTATTTATTACGGGCGGTGTTGTTTCCTCGCTCGGCAAAGGTATTGCATCAGCTTCTCTCGCAGCGCTTCTTGAAGCACGCGGTCTTAAAGTCACCATGATCAAGCTCGATCCCTATATCAATGTGGATCCGGGCACCATGAGTCCCTTCCAACACGGTGAGGTGTTCGTTACCGAAGATGGTGCCGAAACCGACCTGGACCTGGGGCACTATGAACGTTTTATTCGCGCCACCATGGGGTGTAACAACAACTTCACCACTGGCCAGATCTACGAAAGCGTTATCCGCAAAGAGCGTCGCGGGGATTATCTCGGCGGTACGGTGCAGGTTATTCCCCATATCACCAATGAGATCAAAGATAGTGTCAGACTTGGTTCGGG
Organism: Chromatiales bacterium; assembly: GCA_022360595.1. Lineage (GTDB taxonomy): Bacteria > Pseudomonadota > Gammaproteobacteria > Chromatiales > Chromatiaceae > BM503. Next base: position 1,904 of record JAKSCN010000403.1, on the reverse strand, counting down.
CGATGCCGATGTGGCATTGATCGAGATCGGCGGCACCGTCGGTGATATCGAATCGCTCCCTTTCCTGGAGGCGATTCGTCAAATGGGCGTCGAGCTGGGCCACGACAACGCCTTGTTCATGCACCTCACACTGGTGCCCTATATACCCACGTCGGGTGAGATCAAAACCAAACCGACCCAACACTCGGTAAAGGAGCTGCGCTCTATCGGTATTCAGCCCGATGTGCTGGTCTGCCGTGCTGAAAAGGCGGTGCCGGACAGTGAGCGTAAAAAGATAGCGCTGTTCACCAACGTTTCTGAGAAAGCGGTTATCTCCGCTGTCGATGCGGATCACATCTACCGTATCCCGCTGCTGCTCCATGAACAGGAGCTGGATGAGATTGTGGTGCAGCAGTTCGGCCTGAATGTGCCTGCAGCCGATCTCTCCGAATGGCGTGCTGTACTGGATGGCTTGGAGAACACCGATGGCTCCGTGACCGTTGCAATGGTGGGTAAGTATGTGGATCTCACTGAGGCGTATAAATCGCTGTCAGAGGCGCTGATTCACGCCGGTATCCACACCCACACCAAAGTGAATATCCGCTATATCGATTCCGAGCAGATTGAGAAAGAGGGTACCGACAGCTTGGCCGGTGTCGATGCTATTCTAGTGCCGGGCGGCTTTGGTGAACGTGGTGTCGAGGGTAAGATCGCCACAGTTCGATATGCCCGTGAAAATAGAGTGCCTTATCTGGGCATCTGTCTGGGTATGCAGGTGGCGGTGATTGAGTTTGCCCGCAATATTGCCGGTCTTACCGGAGCTCAGAGTACCGAATTCAATAAAGAGACGCCGCACCCTGTGATTGCGCTGATCACCGAGTGGTTGAATGCCGACGGCCAGTTGGAGACCCGTAACGAAAACTCCGACATGGGTGGCACTATGCGCCTGGGCGGTCAGGAGTGTCGTCTGCAAGAGGGCAGTCTCTCCCGTGAACTTTACGGTAGCGAGGTAATTGTTGAACGTCATCGCCACCGTTATGAGTTCAACAATCAATATCTGGAAAAGTTGCAAGAGGCCGGGTTGCGAATTGCAGGTCGTTCGATTGACGGCAAGCTGGTTGAGATGATCGAAATCGGTGATCACCCCTGGTTTGTCGCTTGCCAGTTCCATCCGGAATTTACTTCAACACCGCGTGATGGTCATCCGCTGTTCAGTGGCTTTGTCCGTGCAGCGCGGGAGTTTCAGCGTAATCAAAACCGTCAGGGAAGTGGATCATGAAACTGTGTGGATTTGAAGTTGGTCTGGACCAACCCCTGTTTTTGATAGCCGGTACCTGCGTTATCGAAAGTGAGCAGATGACGCTGGATACAGCGGGTCGTCTGCAGGAGATCACCACTGAGCTGGGTATTCCGTTTATTTACAAGTCCTCTTTCGACAAGGCCAACCGCTCTTCCGGCTCCAGTTATCGTGGTCCGGGCATGGAGCAGGGTTTGGCGGTGTTGGAGAAGGTCAAAAGTCAGCTCGGGCTGCCGGTGCTGACCGATGTGCATGAGGACACACCGCTGAATGAAGTGGCGAGCGTTGTAGATGTCTTGCAGACACCAGCATTTCTCTGTCGGCAGACCAATTTTATCAAGGCGGTGGCAGAGCAGGGTAAGCCGGTGAACCTCAAGAAGGGGCAGTTCTTGGCGCCCTGGGATATGCGTCACGTAGTCGATAAAGCCCGAAGTGTCGGTAACGATCAGATCATGGTTTGTGATCGCGGTGTCTCTTTCGGTTACAATAATTTGGTATCCGACATGCGTTCGCTGGCCGTTATGCGCGAGAGCGAAGCGCCGGTGGGCTATGATGCCACCCATTCGGTGCAGCTTCCCGGGGGGCAAGGCGCCTCGTCAGGGGGGCAACGTGAATTCGTACCGGTATT
>JAKSCN010000584.1 GCA_022360595.1 Chromatiales bacterium | reverse complement strand
TGAACCGAGGTGCCTATGGTGAAACCGGCTTGATTGAGCCAGTAACCCTTGCGGACTTTGAGTTAGCGATAGTAGAGAAATTTTGCTTTGTCCAGTAGCGATTGCGCCAATGGGATATATGCATCTTCTCCGGTATCTTTCTGCCGGAGCCGGTGCGGTATTGATCAGTGTGGACGCTTTTTCACTAATGTGCTTGGCAGTGCGTTTTATTTACCGCTGCTCTATAAACGTTGGAGAAATTGTTCTCTAATTTCCCTCCTCCCCAACCCTCTCTTCCGTGTGGAGAGGGTTGGGTGGGGATGATGTGAATTTAGACTTTGAAGTGGTTGATCAGGCCGGCTAAATCGTCGGTCCAGTCGTGTAGTTTTTGACTGGAGGCAGAGGTCTCGCGTGCGCCTTCAGCACTCTCTTCAGAGATGTTTTTGATATTGTCGATACTGCGGTTGATCTCTTCGGTGACCATGCGCTGCTCTTCGGCGGCGCTGGCGATCTGCACGTTCATTTCGTTGATGGTGCTGACCGCGCTGGTGATGGTGTCGAGAGAGGTGCCGGTCTGGTTGGCCTGGTCAACGCTGCTGCTCACTTGAGCCAGGCTGTGTTCCATGGTGGCCACGGCGTTGTTGGCGCCTTCCTGCAGTTTTTCGATCATCTTCTGGATGTCTTGGGTTGACTGTTGAGTGCGGCTGGCCAGGGTTCGGACCTCGTCAGCGACCACCGCAAACCCCCTGCCCTGCTCGCCCGCACGGGCGGCTTCGATGGCGGCATTGAGCGCCAGCAGGTTGGTCTGCTCAGCGATGCCGCGAATCACATCCAGTACGCTGCCAATGTTGTTGCTTTCGTTTTGCAACTTTTGAATCACTTCAGTGGCATTGTAAATGTCATTGGAGAGGGTTTTGATGGAGTCGATGGTCTTTTGTACCACTTCCCGGCCACCGTTGGCGTCGCTGTCTGCTTCGCTGGCGGCGCGGGCCGCTTCTTCTGCGTTGCGGGCAACGTCTTGCACCGTGACGGTCATTTCATGCATGGCAGTGGCCACCTGTTCGGTTTCGGCGGTCTGCCGTTCAATACCCGAGGTGGTTGTGGTGGCGATGTTCTGCATTTCGGTGGCTGCCTGGTTGAGGTTACCGCCCATGTTCCTGAACTTGGTGATGATCTCGCGCAGGCTGACAACCATGGTCTCCATGGAGTCCATCAATTTACCGATTTCGTCGTTACACTTTGATTCCACATGGTGAGTGAGATCGCCTTCGGCAATTTTCTCCAGGGTGTAGACTGCCGTTTCCAGTGGCCCAAAACATTTACGGATATACCAGGTAAAGCCGGCGATGATAACGATGAAGCCAATGCCGGTAATCAGGTAGCTGGTCAGGTTGGTCTGTTGCTGCTTGGCGTAGCTCTCTGTGTAGTCGGTGCTGGTGATCAGGTGCGCCAGTGGCTGCCCCTTGGGGTCAAGTATGGGCGAGATGGCTGATGCGTAGGTACCCTTGTCCAGTTGTGTGATTGAGAAAGAGGTTTCGCCAAACTCCGGTAGTTCGAGGTCGAGGCTGGTGTAGAGACCGTTGTCGGTCTGGTAAGCGATGGTGTTGTTTTTATCGATAACGAAGACGTCGGAAGATGTGCTGTTTTTCAACGCTGCAACGGCGCCTTTGAAATCGCGCATGTAGATGCCGACACCCACCGGCTTGCCGCGGGACATTAGTGGGAAGGCGAGTACGATGTCGAGTTCGCCTGAGTCATCACGTTCGACGCCGCTGGTGATTTTACCCTGCCTGATGGCTTCCATCGCCAGGGTTTTAACCGTCTTGCCGGAAAAGTTATCAGGGGCGGAGAAGAGTACATTGTTGTCGAGATCAACAAGCTGCATTTTAGTGATCACGTTGGATGTGCTGAGTCGCTTGTAAGCGGGTGCAGCGTAGTCGCCCAGCGCTTTGCTGTCTCGCTTTTTCAGTGCTTTTCTGACGTCTCGGTCACGGGTGATACCAGACATACCTGTTTCCATGGTATCTAGCTGGTTATCAATGATTTTTTCCCACAGCAGTTTCTGTCCCTGAGTTGTTGCTGATACGAATCGTTGTTCGACCTGCTGCTGCATAATCTGGCCGGAGATAACTAGAATGATGGCAACAAACAGTGTGCTAACGACAGTTGTTAAGATGATGCGGGTACGGAGCAACATAGGTTAGTCCTTTATCGTGTTGTATCGAAGGCCAGCCAAGGGGAGTTGGCTGGCCATCTGAATTTACTCGACGGGATAACCTGCGGCTTTCCAGGCGGGGAAACCATCGCGGAAGTAGTAAACTTTGGAGTAACCCCAGTTCAGCGCCATTTCGCTACACTTGGCAGAACGCGGGCATTTGGCGCCGTTACAGTAGAAGACAACAGGTTCGTCTTTTTGGACATTGTCGGCAAGGGCCGCTTCGTTGAAAGCGGATTTCAGTTCAAGATGGATCGCATCGGGGATACGGCCCGCTTCAAACTCGGAATTCCGGCGTGGGTCAACAAACGCGGCGCCTTGATCAAACAGTGCTTTCGCTTGCGCTGCATCAACGTAGGTCGTGCCGTCAACGGACATCGGTGCTTCGGCAGCGATGGTGGCGGCTGAGGCGAACATGAAGAGCGCGGCGGTACAAATCTTAGCGATGGTTTTCATTCAATACTCCTTGTGGAACTTATACTTTCTTACTTCAATAGTTTTCAGTTCTGGTAACGCTTTGTAGGAAATTTCTGACATATGGTTAGGAAATATCCACGGCGCTTACATAGTTTATCGTCCCAGACTGGGGGATCTTTAATGTTGCGGAGAATAAATGTTTGTTAAATCAAACAGATAATAATTAACTACTAATACTCTTAGGGTTAACCCCAGTAAATCAAGAGGATGTGGGCTGGCTGCGTTTTTATGCGTCTCAGAACACTCCTGATGACGGCTCTTATCGTGTGGCTATAAGAAGGGGCCTGAGCTAGGATTGCGGGTATCCGTTAAGCACGGGCTGAAAAGTTGGTGCTTGTTCAATAAATGGGGCTTCCGGGCATGGATTTTTCCATGGCTTGGATGCTGTGAACCTGTGGGGAATGTGCATGCTGAAACTCGCCTATGTCGGCGGCCTGGGTATGATGGCCGGTCCTTCCGCTAAACATCTGACGCCGCACGATGTGGCCCGGGTTGTTCGGGTGCATGACCGGGGTGCGGCAGGTGCTCAGCGCGATAGCTTTCGTGCCGACTGGGATAAACACGGCGCTGTGCGGGTGGCCAGTTTTGATGAGCTGGTGGGTGAAGGTGATCTCGATGGTGTGGTGGTCTGTGCCGGTAAGAATGGCGATGATCTTAAAGTCATTGGGGAGCTGACCGGGCTGCTGGCCAAGCGCTGTGAAGGCGAGCCGTTTATTCTGCATCTCTCAACG
>JAKSCN010000675.1 GCA_022360595.1 Chromatiales bacterium | reverse complement strand
CACTTTCAACGCAGTCCCGATAGCGACCAACATCTGCCCGGTTTTCGCTATAGCCACGGTATCGAGGCGCGGGCCACCTCGGCAGATTGCGGGCGTTGCCATAACCCCGGTTTCTGCGTCGATTGCCATGCGCAGATCAGACCTTGTGGAGCGGATATGAATCTTCTATTTCGATACGTTGCTGCTGTCACCGTTGGAGTGCTGTTGGTCGTGCCGGGTAGTAGCCTGGCTGTCGATTTGATCCTGACACCGGAGCACGGTGGTGGCAGTGCCTGGGAGTTATCTGAGTGTGCAGCCTGTCATCCGATCAACTTTATTCACCGGAAGGTACCGGATATTCGCGATATCGTGCAGCGTAAAGGGTATGAGAGCTGCAGCGGTTGTCACGGTGATAACGGCACAGGTGAGCAGCGCCAGTGCCGCATCTGCCACAATAGTGATGATCTACCTACATCACCCCATCTGGATGGTTTTAACCGCCACGCTTTTATCGGGATTGAGGGGGATCAGGAGTGTGTCACCTGCCACCAGGCCTCGGATATGGACGGGGTGTTTGAGCTTAACCGGGATCTGACGCAGTTTGCAGCGCCTGTCGGTCATACCCAGCGCTATTTCAATACCAGCGAGTTCTGTCTGCGTTGCCACAATCGCGATCACCAGATACCCGGGTTTGAGATAGAGGGGAAGGACTTCCGTGATCCGCTCATCGCTATGGAGGATAACTACAACCGGGTCGATTTTCATGGACGTCGTCCGGGTCATACCGGGCGTACTTATTCCGGATTGAGAGCCGACTATCGCTATCCTGATGTGGTTGAGTGTACCGATTGTCATGACATGCATGCCACCGATAATCCGGCACTGCTGATCGATCGTCAGCAGAAGGGGGCCAGCCGGTTGTTCGAAAACCGATCGGGTGGCGACCGTTCAATCGAGATCTTCGAGGGAGAGTTTGCCCAGCTCTGCGTCATCTGCCACCGCATGGAGGCCAATATTGAAGAGGCCATGCTGGATACCGGAAACGGCCTGTCGGGTGTTCATCAGAGTAGTGGTGATTGCCTTGCCTGTCACCGTCACGGTTTAGGGGCGCAGTCCGGGCTATGAGGGGTCTGGTGACACTGTGGGTTGCTGCGCCGTTGCTGGTGGCGATGGCTGTCACCGTATCGCATGCCGGCGAATCAAATGGAGCAACAGAGCTGCCCGAACGCCACCATCCGGTGGATGTGGTTTTACCGGAAGGGATGATACTGCCTGAAGGCTGGCCCCTCTCTGACAAAAACACCCTCACCTGTGCGAGTTGTCATGGCCTGGATGATATCGACCAGCCGGATACCTGGGCTGATCTCGATAAGCGCGATCCCAGGTTTCTGCACGATGGTCCCTATCGCCGCCAAGAGCAGTTCTGTTTCCGCTGTCATGATGATACGGGTTATCAACGCTGGAATCTGCATCGTCAAAAATTGGATAACGGCAAACTGGATGAGCGTAGCTGCAGCTATTGCCATCTTGAACAGCCGCAGCAGATTAAAGGCGAAGTGCCTCAAAAGACCGATCTGCGTCTGCCGCCGGCGGTGCTTTGTCTCGGTTGTCATCTCAAAACCCCGCACCTAAACAGCCTGGAGCATGCAGGTGCACCTTCCGAGAAGGTGTTGGATCGACTCCAGGCCCATAATCGTAGCGCTCGGCGTCCTTTGCCTCTGGATGAGCAGCAACATGTCACTTGCGTCACCTGCCACGACCCCCATCAACCGGGGGTGATCGAAAAACTCTCGGCAGATCAGGAGGTGTGGCTGGGTGAGTCAGACGTGGAGACCGGTTCAGTCTATGTGAGCAGTCGCTGGAGTCCGGTCTACGAGGCAGACAAGGCGGAGCGGTTGGCTGACCTCCAGCAGCACTCCGATTGGCCTTTGGCACTCCGCTACCGGCGCCTGGAACAGGAGGTTTTGCTGCGTCTGCCGGCTAAGGACGGCACCCTCTGTAACGCTTGTCACCAATTTGAGGACTGAATAGAGCCGCTATGATTGTGATTGATCGTATCCGCAGTATCCCAAAGGGTCAGGTGTTTCGCTATAGCCTGATCGGCCTGTCGTTGCTGCTGTTTCTCTCACCATTGGCGTTGATTCCGGGGCTGTTCGGTAATCCCGATCTGTGTGGGCCGCTCTGTATGCGGCGCTTCTATCTCTGGTTTCCCGGTATCACGGCGGATGATGTTACCCATGCGATGAGCGTGGCGTCGATAGGGGTAATGGCGCTGGCTGCTATTCTGGTCATCACCTTCTTTTTTGGACGGCTCTGGTGCGCCTACATCTGCCCGGTCGGCGGTTTCCCCGAGCTGGTCAGCCGGATGCTGGGTGACCGTTGGAAGCTGGAGTTTCGCTGGCTGCCGCAGATCCCTATTCGCTATGGTTACTTCACCACCTATCTGATTCTGCTGCCGATGGCTGGTGTGAGTGCCTGCACGCTCTGCAACTTCATTACCGTGCCACGTCTGTTTCAGGCGTTATCGGGGGATTGGCAGGGGATTTTCTATATTGTCAGCGCAGTGGGTGTGGTCAATCTTGGACTGTTGTTTCTGCTCGGCTTTTTTGCCAGTAAAGGGCGAGCCTATTGTCAGTTTCTCTGCCCCATCGGTGCGATAGATGCGCTGGTCAACCGGCTTGGTGCGCAGTTTCATTTCGTCCGGCGAATTCGGGTTGAGCGCAACCGCTGTACGGGATGTAATGAGTGTGCCCGCCAGTGCATGTGCGGTGCGATTAAGATGGTCGATCAGGTGGCCGTGGTGGATCAGCTCTCCTGTATGTCCTGCCATGAGTGTGCCGATGTGTGTGACTGGGGAGCGATCGATTGGCTGGTTGTGCCTCCCGAGATCGACCATAACCGCAAGAAGAAGGGGGTCGACTTTCACCCGCTGCCGGAGTGGGTGTCGGTACATCGTGCAGAGAACCGCTATCGCCGTTGGCGTAAGAAGAAGACGATTGCCACTGCGGTCATGTTGTTAGCAGGTGGATTGGCGGCTGGTTTTTGGTTCAGCGATCTGCAGGCAGCGGGTGTGGAGGCTGATCCTGATGGCTGTATGAGCTGCCACGCCTTACCCGGTTTGGTGTTCTATGACAAACAAGGCGTGTTGCGACAGGCCACCATCGACCAGGAGCACTATCTCAGTTCGTTGCACGGTGGTGTGGCCTGCCGGGACTGTCATCAGCAGATTAAATATTTCCCTCATAATGAGCAGAACGGGGCAGTCGACTGTGCGGCCAGCTGCCATCTGGAAGAGCCTTCAGATGGGGCCAGCTATAGCCATAAGCCGGTGGCAGAGGAGATGCAGGCCTCCGTGCACGGCCAGGCCAAGAGTGATGGTTTTACGGCGGCCAACCGCTTGCAGGAGGCGGAGCACGATCTCTATCCCTCTTGTCGTCGCTGTCACAGCAACACTTCCTACATTCAGCCTGATCGCATGGAAGAGTTTAAAGAGTGGTTCCGGCACAGCGATGAGGCCTGCGGTAGCTGTCATCAGGGTGAGGTGTGGCGCAACCGTTTTAGTGGTCACGTAATGCGGCGACTGTTGGGTGGACGCTGGAATAAACAAGAGAGCAATCAGCTCTGCCAGCAGTGTCATGCCAATAGTGAACTGATGGGCAGCGTTGAACGCCAGCACGAGACCAACGGTGAACCTCAGCCCAACACCGCCCGCTTCATCTTGGCAGGGGCCACCTATGAGGCCTCTCTCCATGGGCGCTTGATTGCCGTGGGGAAGGAGTCGGGAGCCTCCTGTTTGGACTGTCATGCCCCCGCAAATTATCGTCATGCTATCGCCGCGGATGAGTCGGAGTCGGCGGCTACCCACCCCAGTTCGCTGGCAGAGACCTGCGGCAGCGGTGATTGCCATGGCTATGCCGATCATCCCAAGAGTGAAACCTTTCTGCGCACCGATATGCACGATATGGATTGGGTGCCGCTCTGGTCCGGTTATGAAAGCCTCT
>JAKSCN010000293.1 GCA_022360595.1 Chromatiales bacterium | reverse complement strand
GGATCAGCCCCGGTTATCCGAACCAGAAAAAACACTCGCTCCTGTCGAATCGATAGCGTCAGATATGCCCAGTTGGTTGGATGAGGTGCTGGACTATGACGATAACTTTGTCCCCGCGGATCTGAAATCGGATGACGAGTTTGATATGGATCTGCCGATCCGTGGAGGCAGGGACGAAATTGCCCGACTCGACTGGAAAGGATTGGCTCAGCGCGTGGCTGAGTGTGAGCTGTGTGAGCTGCACAAAACGCGTACCAACACGGTCTTTGGTGTCGGTAATCAGGAGGCCGATTTGCTGGTGATTGGCGAAGCGCCGGGTGCTGAAGAGGATAAACAGGGTGAGCCTTTTGTGGGGCGTGCCGGGCAACTCCTCAATGCCATGCTATTGGCGATTGGACTGAAGCGTGAGCAGGTCTTCATCGCCAATATTCTTAAGTGCCGCCCACCCAATAATCGTGATCCTCGTCCTGAGGAGGCTGCGCTCTGCGAACCTTATCTCCAGCGCCAATTGTCCCTGGTTCAGCCAAAAGTGATTCTCTGTGTAGGGCGCGTGGCTGCCCAAAATCTGCTCAACTCTCAAGACCCCGTAGGGCGAATGCGCGGTAAGGTATTCGATTACAACGGCATTCCGGTCATCGTCACCTATCACCCCGCCTATCTGCTGCGTTCCCCCGACCAAAAGGGTAAGGCGTGGGATGATCTCCAGGCGGCAGCACGGCGTCTACAGAGCAATTAGATGACTAAACTGGCGATAAGGTGGTCGCCATCTTCAGCCAAACAGTCCAACTTTACTTGCTGGATGGTATTTTCCAAATTGGCGCCTTTATCTCCGGCCAGCTCTATGCGCAGAAAGTTGGGGGTGTATCCACTCCAGGGTTGCTCAAGGTTCTCCGCATTCCCCTCGATCAATACGGGGAATTGATGTCCTACATAACGCTCTAGCGTCTCTCGCTTCAATCGTTCACCAAGCTGATGCAGTTGCTGGCTGCGGTCACGAATCAGATCACGTGATACGGGATTGGGCATACTAGCCGCACGGGTGCCTGGACGGTGGGAATAGGCGAAGATGTGCAGGTGACCAAAGCCTGTCTGCTCAACATAGTCCAGGGTCTGCTGCCACTCGTCTTCGGTTTCACCCGGAAAGCCGACAATGATATCGGTGGTGAGGTTAAAGTCCGGCATTGTTGCGCGGGCCTGTTCAACCAGTTGAGTGAACTGAGCCGCTTTCACCCGGCGCGCCATGCGTTTGAGTACACTGTCGGCACCACTCTGCAGTGGCAAGTGCAGATGCGGCATAAAGCGTGGGTTGCCAAACAGGCTCCAGAAATTCTCCGGAAGATCCCAAGGCTCCACTGCGCCCAGGCGTAGCCGTGGCACATCGGTCTGCTCCAGCACCGTCTTCACCAGTTGGTAGAGGTTGCTGTCGATATCGCTGCCGTAGCCGCCGATATGTACACCGGTAAGGACCACCTCTTGAACACCTTGGTTATGCAGGGCATTGATTTCATCCACCACCTCATTGATGGGACGACTACGCTCTTCGCCGCGGGCGACAGTGACAATGCAGAAGGTACACTGATAGCGGCAGCCATCCTGGACCTTGATAAAAGCGCGTTGCCGCCCCTGGGTGAGCAGGGTATTTTCACCCGGGACAGTGGCCAACTCGGGCATTGCCACCAGATTCAGTTCCCGGGTGGCTATCTCGACCAAGCGATCTTTTTCGCTGTTGTTGACCACCAGATCGACACCCAGTGACTCAGCGGTCTCTGTCGGATCAATCGAGGCGTAACAACCACTCACTACCAGTTTTGCCTTGGGATTATTGCGATAGGTGCGGCTCATCAACTTACGGGATTTTTTTACCGCCTCACCGGTTACCGCGCAGGTGTTGAGCACCACCATGTCGGCGTCATTGAGCTGATCGGTCAATTGGTGGCCTTGGGCACGGAAATCCCGGCTCCAGGTCTCTAGCTCAGCTTCGTTAAGGCGGCAGCCCAGAGTTTTTAGATGAATTCGCATAGCGGTGTCGGTGATCTGTTCGCAAAACGCAAGTTTACCAAATGTACGGACTCGTTATCTGAGCTTCAACTGTGGCACACTCCGTATAACTCAATAATCGGTTTTTTCCATGATTCAGATTGGCCAAGAGATAGCGCTTATTCTTCTAGCAATACTGCTACTGATGGCAGGGGGGCTGTGGTGGATGCAGGCAAGTTTGCGTAGAGAGCTGCAGCAGCGTCAGCAAACTGAGCAGCAGTCGGCAGAGCGCTTGGAGCAGCAGCTACGTGAGTTGGAACGGCTACTACTCCACGAGCTGGGTAGTGAGCGTGATGCTGCATTCGATCCCGACAGCTACCAGTTCGATGAATTCGAGTACCTCGATGGCGATG
>JAKSCN010000629.1 GCA_022360595.1 Chromatiales bacterium | reverse complement strand
TACGACAAGTATCTACAGGCGCGAGGTTGGTTCGATGCCTGGGGCTTCTGGGCTATTTTTCTTGCGGGTTTTTCACCCATTCCCTATAAAATTTTCACCATCAGCGCGGGTGTGATCAGTATGGCGTTCCTCCCTTTTCTGGTGGCTTCCTTGGTTGGGCGAGGTGCTCGTTTTTTTTTGGTGGCCGGCTTGATGGCGTGGGGTGGTGAACGCATGGAGTCAGTACTGAAAAAGTACATTGATCGCCTGGGCTGGGCTGTTGTCTTATTAACGGTGTTTTTTATTGTGCTATACAGCTATAGGTGAGATCGTTGCGTCTAGATGCCGGATTGGACAAAGGGGGCTGTTTTGCGTGATGGATTGCCTGTCAATCCGATGAGCCGATCTGAGCTGAGGACAGTGCCGTCTTCTGCGTTACCACGTTTCACGCTGTTTCTTGTACTACTGCTGGTATTGAGTGGCTGTAGTGCGCCCACCAAGGCGCCGGTTGTCTCCCATGATCTCTCCACGAAAAGAGGCTCGAAAGTCAAAATAAAACCCGCAAAGGGTTACTACCGGGTCAAGAAAGGAGACACGCTCTTCTCAATAGCTTGGCAGCATGGCCTGGATCACAAACGTCTCGCTGTTTGGAATCGGATTAAAGCACCTTTCACTATCTACCCAGAGCAAAGTCTACGTTTGACACCACCCAAGGCAGCTAAGAAGACAGCAGCCATGTCGAAAACCCAAACGCGAAAGTCGGCATCAGTCACGAAAAAAACGGTAAAAACCACTAAAAAACAGGTAAAAAGCAAGCAGCAGCGTGCACCCGCCCAGAAAAGCCGAACAAAGAGAACAAAAGGTAGTGTTAAAAGCGCTGGAGAAGGGGTAAAGTTAGCGTGGAGATGGCCGACAAAAGGGGGTATGAAACAGGGTTTTTTACCTGGAGACCCCTCGCGCAAAGGTATTAAGATTGCTGGTCATTTAGGACAGATGGTTGTTGCGGCAGAAAAGGGACGCATTGTCTACGCCGGAAGTGGCCTGATAGGTTACGGAAGACTGATCATTATTAAACATAACAAAAACTACCTGAGTGCCTACGGGTACAACAGAAAGATCCTGGTCAAGGAAGGTGATCAGGTAATCAAAGGAGCGAAGATTGCAGAGATGGGAACCCAGGGTACTGGTGAATCTCTATTGCATTTCGAAATACGTAGAAATGGGACGCCGGTGAATCCATTAAAGCTTTTACCGCGTAAGAGATAGAGAAATGTACCATCAGGAGGGCGCCCATCACGAGAGGTGATCAGATGGATGATGAGGCATTAGAAGAGGGGTTTTCTATATCAAACTCATCGGATATAGAAAGCGCACAATCAGATAGCGATGAGTCTCTTGCGACAGAGAAGGAACAGACTTCTCTGGAGAATGCGGTAGCTGCAGATTTTGCGGCGCAGATGGATGCCACCCGTCTTTACTTGAGCGAAATTGGTAGCTCTAAGCTACTGACTGCTGAAGAGGAGGTGGAACTCGCCCGTTTGGTGCAGAAAGGCGATATCGCTGCGCGGCATCGGATGATCGAGTGCAACTTGCGTTTGGTGGTAAAGATCGCTCGCCGCTATATGAACCGTGGGTTGGCCCTGCTCGATCTAATCGAAGAGGGGAACCTGGGGTTGATTCGCGCCGTTGAAAAGTTCGATCCCGAACGCGGCTTTCGATTCTCGACCTACGCTACTTGGTGGATCAGGCAGACCATCGAGCGGGCTATCATGAATCAAACCCGCACTATCCGTTTACCCATACATGTGGTTAAAGAGATCAATGTCTATTTGCGGGCCGCCCGGCAACTGGCACAGACGTTGGATCATGAGCCGACTCCCGAGGAGATTGCTGACCTGCTGGAGAAGCCTCTGAATGAAGTGAAGCGGATGCTCGGCTTGAATGAGCGTATCACTTCGGTCGATACACCGTTTGGTAAAGAGGCTGATAAACCTCTGCTGGACACTATCGCGGATACCGAGTGTAAAGATCCTTCAGATAATCTTCAGAGTGAAGGGGTCAACGCCAATCTTGAAGAGTGGTTGGCCAAGCTGAACGATAAGCAACGGGAAGTGGTGGAACGCCGTTTTGGGCTGCATGGCTATGAAAACTCAACCCTGGAGCAGGTAGCGAATGAGCTGGGGGTGACCCGTGAGCGGGTGCGGCAGATTCAGATGGATGCATTAAGGCGGCTACGCAGTATTTTGGAGAAGGACGGTTTCTCTGTTGATACCATTTTCAAGTAGTGATCTGCCAACATCTATCTGGTTATCGCTCTGGAACTTGGAGGCAGAGCTGGTAGTGATAGCGCCTACAATGAGTTAATTTCGATTAGGTAGGTTCCGGTAAATCAGCGCTCAACCCCTTTTATTGACTATCCAAAAAGGGGTAGATGGCCTTAAATTGCTCCAAAAAATGACTTAAATCAGTGCGCCGCCAATTCGTTGCTGGCAGGATGCAGCAACTTTGAGCGTCAGTATAGAGTCTGGAGATGGATATAATTTTGCCCTCAACTACTTGTAATCGTTGCCAAAAACCTGCTCATATCTCAGAAGTGGAGTGCGAGGAGTGCGGTCTCGATCCCATTTGTGCAGTACTAAATTATTCTGAACCCGATTCCGGTGTCCCAGAGGGTATTCTGGTGCGTCGTAAATCGGTTAAGCGTGGCGAGACACTGTTTCGGAAAGGCTCTCCCTTTATCTCCTTTTTTGCAGTTAAATCGGGCTCTTTTAAGGCGTTCATCCCGCATCAGGATCAGGTGGATCAGATCGTTGGCTTCCACTTGGCCGGTGAGTTGATAGGTACCGAAGGGCTGGCCAGCGAGCGCTACCCCTACTCGGTTAGGGCGCTTGAGAACAGCAGTGTCTGTGAACTCTGTTTGGAGCGGCTGCCAGAGTCCGGGCGTTCACGTGACGTACTGCAACAGGCAGTGATCAAATTGCTGGGCGAGGAGGTGGCCTTCGGGCGAGAGCTGATTGCGTCCCTGGTGCATCAGAGCGCCGAGCAACGAATCGCCGGTTTTATTCTCGATATCTACAAGCGTTTAACCCGCCGTAAGATGGTTACGGGAACCTATCTGTTAAGCATGTCCCGCAGTGATATCGGAAACTATTTGGGATTGGCGAGTGAGACGGTTAGCCGTATTTTGACCAAGTTTCAAAAGCGAGGTTTGGTGAAGCTGGAACACAAGCGCGTCACTATACTTGATTTTGAAACAATGGAGTCCATATCAAGACAGCAGGATTAGTTTATTAGAGTTTTTTTGATCTAGCTCAATTGAAGGCTGGGTTGTTTTTAAATTGCTTTAAAAAACAATAAGTTATTTTGCTGTTTTTTCTGATTTATAGGCCCATAACCCCCTTTGTCGTCTTGACATTTATCAAGGTTTGGAGTGTTATATCACGCGCCTAATTACGGGATTTCCCAGGTTAGGCGAGGGGCTTCCCCATTGCGTGTTTGTCTTTACTTTTTAAATGTTTTTCCTCAACTAGAATTAAGGGGGGTTCATGGACGCCACAGCTGAACAGAAGTACGACTTTGATGTTGTACGCTGGTTCGCCGTCATGGCAGTCGTCTACGTGGTAGTAGGCGCAGCGGTCGGGGTGTATATCGCTTCCGAACTGGCATGGCCGGTACTAAACTTCGATAGTCCTTATCTTTCATTCGGACGTTTACGCCCACTGCATACCAATGCAGTAATCTTTGCTTTCGGTGGATGTGCACTGATGGCAACGGCCTTCTACAGTGTACAGCGCACCTGTGGTGTACGCCTGTGGAGTAACAAGTTGGCTTGGTTTACCTTCTGGGGATGGAACCTGATCATTGTGTCAGCTGTTATCACTCTGCCTCTGGGTATGACCACTGCTAAAGAGTACGCCGAACTGGAATGGCCTATTGATATAGCCATTGCTGTGGTTTGGCTCTCCTATACTTTCAACTTCATCATGACCATCGCGACTCGTAAGAGCTCGCATATCTATGTGTCCAACTGGTTCTTCCTGGGCATGATGATCATGATTACCTACCTGCACGTTGTTAACAGCTTGGCGGTACCGGTAAGTTTGACAGACTCCTACTCACTGTTCTCCGGTGTACAAGACGCCATGATTCAGTGGTGGTGGGGCCATAACGCGGTAGGCTTCTACCTGACTGCGGGCTTCCTGGGTATCATGTACTACTTCGTACCCAAGCAGGCTAACCGTCCTGTATTCTCTTACCGTCTGTCTGTTGTTCACTTCTGGGCACTGACTTTCGGTTATGTATGGTTGGGTGCTCACCACCTGCAGTACACTGCACTTCCAGACTGGACTGGTTCTCTGGGTGCTGCCATTTCCCTGGCGATGATCATTCCTTCCTGGGGTGGTGCTATCAACGGTATGATGACCCTGTCCGGTGCTTGGGATAAGCTGCGTACCGACTACGTACTGCGCTTCCTGATCATGTCTCTGGCCTTCTACGCGATGTCTACCTTCGAAGGTCCGGTCATGTCCATCAAGACCGTTAACGCTCTGTCTCACTACACCGACTGGACTGTTGGTCACGTACACTCCGGTGCCCTGGGTTGGGTTGCCATGGTAGGTTGTGGTGCTCTGTACCACCTGATTACCAAGTGTTTCCACACTGAGATGTACTCCACCAAGCTGATCAATGTTCACTTCTGGTTCTTCACTATCGGTACTGTGATCTACATCGTTGCGATGTGGGTATCCGGTATCATGCAGGGCCTGATGTGGCGCGCCTACGACGAATACGGCACCCTGGTGTACACCTTTGCCGAATCCGTTGAAGCGATGCATCCGTACTACGCGATGCGTGCCATTGGTGGTGCTATCTTCCTGACCGGTGCTGCAATCATGTTGTACAACGTACTGATGACTGTACGTAAGGCAACTTCCGAAGGCAGTGTTCAGCAGGCTCAAACTGCAGCAGCTGGCGCGTAAAGGGAGAAATCACAATGGCTAACAATGCAAAACCAAAAAGCTTTCAGGAATGGTGCGAAGTTAATATCTGGGCACTTGTCCTGGCTACTGCCATCGTTGTTTCTATCGGTGGTATTGTAGAAATCGTTCCGCTGTTCACCATCAAGGACACCATGGAGCACAATGCTGCCCCTGAGATCCTGTGGCAGCGTGAAGAGGGTGAAAGTCTGCAGGACTGGAAAGCCGGCGACGGTATCCGTCCCTACACAGCTCTTGAGCTGGCCGGTCGTAAGGTCTACCTGCGTGAAGGTTGCTATCTGTGTCACTCTCAGATGATTCGTCCTTTCCGTGACGAGAAGGATCGTTATGGTCACTACTCACTGGCTTCTGAGTCCATGTATGACCATCCGTTCCAGTGGGGTTCCAAGCGTACCGGTCCTGACCTGGCGCGTGTAGGTGCCAAGTACTCTGACGACTGGCAGCGTAAGCACCTGCGTGCTCCTCGCACCCTGGTACCAGAGTCCGTAATGCCTAACTACCCATGGCTGCAGCACGAGATGCTGGACGGTGAGACCGTTCAGGCGCATATGCGTGGCATGCAGACTATTGGTGTTCCCTATACCGACGCTGATATCGCAGCGGGTGCTGCTGAGGTGGAAGGTAAGACCTCGGAGGATGCGATCGTAGCCTACCTGCAGGTTTTGGGAACTATGGCCAAGCTAGACGAAAACAAGGCGTATCGTGAGTAGTCTTGCAGAGTACTTCAGTACCGACTGGGGAGCGATGACCACCAACGACTGGGTGGGTACCATCCTGACCGTGGTTGTCTTCCTTCTGTTGGTAATTGTGTACGTCTACGCTCTACGTCCAAAGAACAGAGAGAAGCTTGAGTCTCATAAGCATATTCCTCTGGATGACGAGAGCACTGAAAGCGGAGAGAAAAATGTCGGATCATAATCCATTTCCGGGTGAGAACAACACGGGCCATGTCTGGGATGACAATATCCGTGAACTTGCGAACCCAATTCCACGCTGGTGGATGATCGGATTCTGGGCTTCAATCCTGTGGGTTGTTGGCTACGGTATCCTTTATCCAATGATTCCTAGCGCCAATGATTACACCAAGGGTGTGACCGGTTGGTCGCAGATTGGTGAATTCAAACAGGGTGTTGAAGAAGTTGAAGCGGTACGTGCTCAGTTTGAAGAACAGATTGCAGCCAAGTCTGCAGCTGAGATTCTGGCTGATGACGGTCTGTCTACCTACGCTGTGAACTCTGCTCGAGTTCTGTTTGGTGACAACTGTGCGGCCTGTCACGGTGCCGGCGGTGCTGGTAACGCAGGCTTCCCTGTACTGGCGGACGATGACTGGTTGTTCGGTGGTAAGGTGGAAAACATCAGCATGACCATCACCAACGGTCGTAAAGGTATGATGACCGCGCAGGGAGCGCTGCTGAAGCCTGAAGAGATCGATACCCTGGCTAAAGCAATCGTTGATGGCACCATCGCTGAAGAGCCTCTGTTCAAGGCTAAGGCGTGTTTCGCCTGTCACGGTATGGACGCCAAGGGTAACCAGGCGTTGGGTGCTGCCAACCTGACTGACGCGGTATGGCGCTTCGACGAAGCGGACCGTCTGGCAAG
>JAKSCN010000398.1 GCA_022360595.1 Chromatiales bacterium | reverse complement strand
GGTTGAGATGCGAGAGCCGGTACATACGAAAACAGGTGAAGCTGCCTCTTTGATCATGATGGGTTGCAGATCAGTGAGAAGATGATGTTTGATGAAGACGACTATTTTGAACAAGTCTTTACTGATTTGAATCTGGCAAGTGAAATCATTGTGGCTAAAGAGTTTGATGGCTGCACATTTGAATCCTGTGATTTTAGTGAGGCGACTTTTCGGCGATGCAAATTTTCTGATTGCAGATTCCTGAAGTGTAATCTTAGTGTTATTGATATTGATAACAGTAAATTCACCGATGTCTTGTTCAAGGATTGTAAAATCATCGGGGTGGATTGGACCAAGGGCGTTTGGCCGGGGCTCGCACTGGGCTCTCCAATTGGTTTCAAGCGCTGCGCTATAGATGCTTCATCTTTCTATGGACTGAGCTTAAAAGGTGTTGCGATAGAGCGATGTCGGGCCCATGATGTTGATTTTCGAGAGGCTGATTTTAGTCGCTCAAACTTCTCTTATACCGATCTATCCAATAGCCTGTTTGGTAACACCAATCTTTCTAACGCAAACTTTTTTGAGGCATCTAATTACGCTATAGATGTGAACCAGAATGTAATAGCAGGAGCAAAGTTCTCCAGGCTTGAGGCGTTGCGATTGTTAGAGGGACTTGGAATTGAATTGGTTGACTAAATTCATGACAAACAATCCATATACTGACTCGCACAGTATGTAGTTTGTCTAAATGATATATAAAAATGAGAGGTAGGGTTCTTTCCTTATATGCCGCCAAACGGGCGTTTGGACTAATTTGACTTATTGCCTGTTGGAAAGGGTGCTCTCTTAGGGGCTTTTGTAGGCCTTCTCCAGTTTTCCATCTGCCAAAATTGGCAATGGCAACCTGGAGAAGGGGGGGCTTCTTTTATCTCTTGCGGCTCTTACATCATGTGCAGGCACCATCAACGGTAGTGCATTGGTGTACCTCGATGGTGCTGTGAACAATGTGCTTAAACGGTTTCAGTAGCTGTTTGTAGTGGGACGGATCTCTTGGCTTGTGAGTGACCAGTGAGATGATTGCGGCATAACGGTTTGGGCCGACGTGCCAGAGGTGCAGGTCGGCCACTTTGTTGTCGGCATCGCTCTCAATGGCTTGATAAACCTGGTTGGCGAGCTCTTTTTCAGGTGTGCTGTCCAGCAGGATGCCGCCAGTGTCTCGCAGCAGGCCGAGGCTCCACTTGGCAATGACCAGTGCACCGACGATCCCCATCATGGCATCCATCCAGATCCAACCAAAGGCTTTACCGCAGAGTAGAGCAACAATAGCCAGTACTGAGGTGAGGGCGTCTGCAATGACGTGCAGGTAGGCGCCGCGCAGGTTGTGATCATGCTGGTGCATGTCGTGATGGTCATGACTGTGATCGTGGCTATGGCCGTGATGATAATGGTCGTGGTGGTGATCATGGCCCAGCAACCAGGCGCTGAGGAGATTCACTATCAGGCCAATGATGGCGACGAAGATCGCTTCGTTGAAATGAATGGTCTCTGGAGAGAGCAGGCGTATGATGGATTCCATACCCATCATCAGTGCGACAACGGCCAGGGCGACGGCGCTGGCGAAACCGCCGAGTGGGCTGACCTTACCGGTTCCAAAGCTGAAATGGGGGTTGTTGGCGTGGCGACGGGCGTAGCGGTAGGCGAATAGGGCGATGCCCAGTGCGGCGACATGGGTGCCCATGTGCCAGCCGTCGGCCAGTAAGGCCATCGATCCATAAAAGTATCCAGAAGCGATTTCAACCACCATCATGATTGCGGTAAGTAGAATCACATAGGTGGTGCGGCGCTCCGCCTTACCCGATTCGAGGTGAAAATCGTGTGAATGTTGCCACTGGGCTAAGGTTTCCGAGTGCATGGTGTTGCCTGTTGCTTTGAATGGGCTAAAGCCGTGTTGGTTTCTGGCTAGTGAACGTTCTGGTCTATCCGCCCCAGCGATGGAGACGATGTTATCCATTGCGAAATTATGCCGGATTTTACCGTTATCTGGTCGGTTACGTCAGCCCATGGTTGGGTAAAAGGGCGAAAGAGTTCGATCTATTTCAAACTGTATCAACACTCTGCTTTGTAGAAACAGTTTGTTGCAATAAGGTCCGCTTCAGACAAAGTGCTGTTACATTGCCGAGTTCTAATATCCCCATTGTTAACGGGAAAAACTTGGGGGTTTTCCATGCAGACCATTAAGCCATTAATCACACCACTCGCAATTGGCAGTTTTTTTATCGTGGCAGTGACGGGTGTGCTGCTCTTTTTTAAACTTGATATTGGGCTGAGTCGGTTTGCGCATGAGTGGCTGGGGTGGCTGATGCTGCTGACTGTGCTGTTTCACGCGATAGTTATCCATAAGCGCAGTATGGGGCGCTATTTTACTCAGTCAAAACCTCGGGCTGTTATCGGCCTGTCGGTGTTACTGATGGTAGGAGCGCTGCTGGTGCCGGAGGACGATGGAATGCCTCCGTTTCTGAAAGCGGAGCAGGCCTTATATCAGGCGGATATCAATCTATCCACCCAGGTGCTTGGGTTATCGGAACAAGAGCTGCAGAGCCGTTTGGGTATTACGTTACAAGCGTCAGATAGTAGTTTACAGATGATTGCCGAACGAAAAGGGATGGACCGAAGGGAAATGATGGGGGCGCTCCTAGGTCATTGATTAGATGGTATTTATCTGGTGAGAAATGAAGGGAATAAGGTTTATTCTCATCTGGTCGATACAGGTCTAGAAGTTGGCTGAGATTACTGACTTTAGGAAAGGAGACCATCATGAAAACTGAAGATGTTACCGTTGATGAAACAGGGAGTAAAAGAGGCTGGCTAAAGAAGTTGGCTTGGTTGGCGCCCCTCTTTTTTCTCATTAAAGGTCTGGCGTGGTTGGCTATTCCCGCGCTCTACGCGGTTTATAGCATGGAGTAAGTCTGCTCCGGTCTTTGCTGTCATTGATGGGATGGTTTATAACGTCCCTTTCAGTTGAGCAATATTGATCAGGAGTGCCTCAGAATGAGCACAAAATGGGATACTCGCTTTCTCGGGTTGGCTGCGCACATCTCCAGTTGGAGCAAGGACCCTTCATCCCAGGTGGGCGCTGTGATTACCGATGGTAATCGCATCGTCTCCCTCGGCTATAACGGGTTTGCAGCCGGTGTGCATG
>JAKSCN010000184.1 GCA_022360595.1 Chromatiales bacterium | reverse complement strand
GTCAATGCCAACCAGCTTGGGTGTATTGAGTTTTTTGATTTTGACTGTTTTCTGATCACGCAGATAATCGTCTACCACTTCCCAGATCGGACGACCGGGTGACTCGGAACCTACCGTAGCCCAACCTGCCACGGTGTACTTTTTATCTGCCTCGATCGGTGTGCCATCGTTCAGGGTCATTGAGCTAATCCGCTTACCCATTTTCTCTTTCGGGGAGCAGACGTAATCGAGACCGCCAACACGGACCATATCACCACCCTGCTGGTAGTAAGGATCGGTGTTGAACAGGTTGTCACACACATCTTCAAGAATCAGTTTGATATCGGCGCCACTCATCTCGCGGCGATAGGTCTCCGGGTAGGTGATGCAGGTCTGATCCATCACATTGTCCATGGTGATGGCCTGACCCGGCAGTACCGAGGTACCCCAGCGGAAACCGGGGGAGAGCGAGATCTGCGCATCTTCAACAGTACGCAGGGCGTCACAGATCACCTGATCAAAGGTGCCGTTGAAGTTACCACGGCGGTAGAGGGTCTCTTCGGCAACGGCCAGTTTCTCGTCCAGCTTCTCTTTGTAGGGCGCGCGAACATCGTCAATATATTTCTGCATCGCCGGATCGGCGGGCAGCAGATTGGAGAAGATGGGCACCAGACGGTATTTAAAGTCTTGTACTTTACCGCCACGGACATCGAGATCCATCACACCCAGGAATTTACCGTTAGAACCGGCATTGGTGACCAGTGTTTTACCGCCTTTGTTTTTCACAATGGTAGGTGCAGGCATACCGTCATGGGTATGACCGCCAAAGATCACATCGATACCGGAGACGCGTGAGGCCATTTTCAGATCGACATCCATGCCGTTGTGAGAGAGCACCACCACGACATCGGGCTTCTCATTCTCTCGCACCGAATCGACCACTGTCTGCATATGCTCGTCCTGAATACCGAAGGTCCAGTCAGGAATAAAGCGCTGTGGATTGGCGATCGGCGTGTACGGGAAAGATTGACCAATGACAGCAACTCGTGCGCCACCGATGGTCTTCATGGTATAGGGTTTGAAGGCCAAACCGCTATCTTCATCAAAGCCTTCAAAATCTTCAAAGCGGTAGTCAAACAGCGCATCTTCACGCACACTGACATTCTGCGCGACGAACTCACCTTTGAAAGCGTTGATGTTGGCGATCACCTCTTCATCCAGATAGGTGAACTCCCAGTGACCGGTCATCACATCAACACCGAGCTGGTTACAGGCACCGACCATGTCCATACCGCGGGTCCAGTAAGCGGTACCAGAGCCCTGCCAAGTATCACCACCGTCCATCAATAAAGTGTTGCCGTCACCACGTTCAGCCCGCAGACGATTAACCAGGCTAGATAGATGCGCAAAACCACCGACTTTGCCGTAGCTCTCGGCAGCTTTGTTGAAATTCAGATAACTAAAGGCGTGCGCTTCAATACTGCCAGGATCGACGCCAAAATGTTTTAGCAGCGCGTTACCGACCAGATGCGGTGCATTACCAAAGGCGCTCCCCACGCCCAGATTCACATTGGGTTCACGGAAATAGATCGGGTTGAGCTGGGCATGGCAATCGGTCATGTGCATCAGACAGACATTCCCGAACTTGGGAATCTCATACATATCCGACGGTTTATGTGCAGCGGAGAATACAGAGCCTGGTACCATGCCGGCTGCACCAGCTAATCCCATCAAACGAATGAACTCTCTTCTTGATATCGACATCGTTGACATTCCTACAGGCAATAGAGCGCCTCTTTCTCTGTTTATTATTTAAGGCTGGAAAGGAAGAGTATCGCCGGCACAGCCTACGCTGTACCGGCAAATCAAGAAAGGTTAACCAATCTTCGACTGAGCAGACTCAGAGGCACCTTTATTATCAACCCAAGTCAGTGTCAGCATATCGCCCTTGCTCGCACCTTTGAATTTGAAGGAGAGGTAAGGGTTCTTGGATACACCGCCATTCCAGTAGGCAGTCATCACACTTTTACCGGCCACTTCACATTTCACTTCCTGGATGTAGTGTGCCGGAATCAGTTCGCCGGTTTTGGAGTTCTTACGTGCACCTGACTCCATTGGGTGGGTCATCAGGGCCTTTACAGTAATCTCGTCGCCTTTCATTTTGGCGCGAATTTTAATGCTCTTTTTAGCCATTTTTGCTTACCTCAAAAATGTTTGGTTGGTGTTTGTCTGTTTGTGAAAGCTCTTTAAATTAAACTTTCACTGAAGTACATCCTTGTAGGGCTGATCCGGCTCAACATCCATGTTGAGCGTTCGGCAGGTTGCGTTTATCCACTGGATAAACGGACCTGCCTCACCCACCACATCCACCAATTGTTACTTTCACGCCTTTTTTAGCTGTGTAGAGTTTGCCGCCCGCTTTCACAACGGCAACCACGTCACCGCTCTTACCCATTTTGATACGGGTAGAGACAAAACCGGAGGAGCCTTCACCCATGCCAAAGTTGGCCACCAGCGGCACCGGGTTGTTGGAGGCGATGATAGCGATAGACTCAACACCCGCCATACCGGTAGAGACAGTGATCGGCACTACCGCGCCGTTTTCAGCAATGTCCGGCGCTTTGATTTTAATGTCGCCACTCTCTTCTGCCTGGTCAGCACCAAACAGAGAGTTCATAGCAGTCGGCGTATCTTTAGCGGTAAAGGCCTCTTTATTCCAGGCAGCCAGAACAGACTTCGGCGCCAGCAGGCCAGCTCCTACAGCCACACCAAGTGCACTTGCAGCCATAGAGCCTTTCAAAAAAATTCGACGTTTCATATCAGTACTCATTGTCATCACTCCCATTCGTATCAAGGCTTGGCTACGGTCAGACCAACGCTGACCCAATCCTGCATACCACCGCGATACCATTTAATTTTGTAGGCCGGGTAGCCCAGCTTAGTCAGTGTTTTAATGTTGACGGACGATTGCGGACACCAGATACCGTTACAGAACAGCGCAATGGTTTTGGCGTTACGGAAATCCCACTTACCGTTCACCAGGCGAGCACCAAGCTGATCGGTGAGAATATCGGTCAGGGTTTCAGCCTCGGCTTCGATAGCAAAGGTGCCTGCCATATCGACGTTGATTTTATTCCAAGGAATATTTACCGCACCGGGAATGGTGCCGCGAGCAACCCACTCCGGTGTACGCGAATCGATCAGCATGACGGTACGGTCACCGTCAGAGATACGCTTTAGATAACCGATAACCTCCAACTCGCCGATCGTATCAACCCCGGGCGCAACATTCATTGGCTGCACACAGAAAGGCGGGCAACCACGTGAGGTCTTAAGATAAGCGGCTGGAATAGTCGCCCCTTTATCATCTGTACGGGTGATAGTGACTTTACTACCGTTGTGCATGATATCCAGTGACTCTAACGAAGGAGTGATTTTCCCTGCCATAGCAGCACTAGATAACGCTAGTCCACCCATCAACACACATGTCGTCAGTAGTTGTTTTAGTTTCATCTTTACATCCTCTAAATAATGGGTAGTAACGATTGTTATTTAAAATAGGCAGGCAAACGCAGGTCTTTCTGCGCCATCATCTGCTCATAACCGCGCTCACCTTGGACACGAGCTTTGTTAGCCAGTTTGATTGCTGTCTTAACATCACCCTCTTTCAAGGCCTTCTCTGCGGCTTTGATGATTTTGCCCGTATCACGCCACTCACCACTCACAGAGGCGGCTTTTTTCTGGGCCGCTTTGGCAGCAGCAATAGCTTGCTTGGCGCCATCAGCGGTCATCTCTGTCTTCATCGCAGCGGATTTCTCACTGCCTGCAGTTGCACAGCCAATTCCACCGATCAAAATAGTGGCGAGAACCAGTATGCCCAAATATTTTGTCTTCTGCATGATCTATCTCCGAATTCGTTCGCATTTGCCGAGGCGGGGCCTCCGCATGTCATCAGCTTATACAGGATTTACTTACGAGCACCTGGGCCGTTGAGTTCCAATCCGTTACTCTGATAGGTCAAGAAGTATTCGAGATTACGGTACTCTTCACCGTGAGCTTTAAAGGGCTTGGCACGAACCTGTTTGTTACAGCCGGTAAAACGACGATGCAGTGAACCTACAGTACCCCATTTGGAGCGATAGACAGGGAAATGGGTAGTATGGCCTAAAGCGGGGCTTAGAATTTCAGTACGCAGTCTCATACCTGCATTCTGCAGATGACAGTTAGCGCATGAGAAGTTGAGCTGACCACGCTTGGTGAAGTAGAACTTCTTGCCCATCTCGTAGGCTTCCATAGCACGCGGATCATCTTTAGGAATCACAACATTGGTGACCTGACCGCGTGACTCATAAGCGATATAGGAGAGAATATTATTAATTGGCCCTTTCTTATATTTAAGCGGCTTTTCACCATTAGCTTTCAGACAGGCATTCAGCGCCATCGGAAGTGTGATTACACTGCCTTTCTTTTTATCCCAATGCGGATATTTACCGGCAATAGCTGGACCATCAGGAAAGCAGTCTTTATAGGTTTTGCCATTGGCAAAAGGCTTTTCCCACATTTCCTGGCCAGCGTCGATAAAAGTTTCATAGGGAGGAAACTCTTCAATAGCTTCCCAGTTCTCACGACCAACTGGATCAATAGAATAGACGCCATTGGCAAATTCTTCCGTAGGAACAGCTGGAAAACGTTCTTTAAAATATTTCTGGAAAATCGCACGATCTTCTTCCGGGGATGCCATCACAGCGCCAGAGATAACCAAGGCCGTCAGCATAGACACTGACATTAACAAAATCTTTTTCATGATCGGTATGCTCCTCACAGGGTCCAGACGTACTCGACAATCTTATCCAACTCAGATTCTGAGATAACCTGATGCTTACCAAAGGGAGGCATTGGACTATCTGGATTCATTGCAGTCGCATCCCAGATCTGGGCACGTAGCTTAGCTTTGTCAGGATAACGTGCCTTCATCGCTATCAGGGGCGGTGCAATATTGCCAGGGCTTTGTCCATCACCCATCATGTGACAAGCGAGGCAGTTACCCTTTTTACGACTGAATGCCAGACTTTTGCCTTCGGCAACGGCACTACCCTCTTCTGCTGAGAAGGCAATCGATGGCGCCAGCAATGAGGTTGAGAGTGTTGTTATTAATAATCCGGTTGCTGTCACCAGACGTCTTTTACTTATTGTCATCATCTCCTCCATATCTCGGATGGTAAGTGAGAGAGACTGTTTACCCGTTTGAATCCGCTAGCCTGTTGCGCTTCCCTGCACGGTTCAACGGATAAACAGTCAATCACCTGCCTTAATGAATATGATCCTGATCAAGGACAATTCGAGGCTGATCTGATTATGTTAGTGACGTTAAGAAAGAGAAATTGGAGGATACAATCGAGGTTGTTAAGGTTTTCCCCTATAGCCCCGGTGGCTTTGTCGCGGGAACCGGTATAAAACCCGGATAAATCACATAAGTGATTAATTATATTTTAATTTTTTTGCTTGGCATAAGCTGTTTTTTTGAGGGATTACTCGATCTCTAGCGCCAACATCATGCGCATCAGGTCAGACAGCGTGCGCGCCTCCATCTTCTCCATCACTTTCGCCCGATGGGCCTCGACCGTAGACTGACTGATCCCGAGATCAGCGGCGATCATCTTATTGCGCATACCACCGATCACCAGGTGCAACACCTCTTGCTCACGGGGGGTCAGGCGGTCATAGCGGTCCTGAATATCCTGCAGACGCGACGCCTCTCCACGCTGGTGGGCATCGTGGCTCAACGCCCGGTGAACACTGTCAAGCAGCGCCTGATCATTGAACGGCTTTTGAATGAAATCGATAGCACCGGCCTGGACGGCCCGTACAGCCATCGGCACATCACCATGACCGGTGATAATCACAATGGGGGGATGGAGACGTTCCGATGATAAGCGAGCCTGAAGATCAAGGCCACTCATACCGGGCATACGCACATCCAGCACAAGGCAACCGGGACGCTCAGGATCAAATTGATCCAAATAGGCTTGCGCGGAACTGTACGCTTCGACACGTAGCCCGACCGACTCCATCAACAACTGCAAGGCATCGCGTACCTCTTGGTCATCATCCACGATAAAAACTGTGGTCTCATGCGTCACCGTTGTGACCTCCTCTGTTCATAGGCAGTAGAAACCGGAACACTGCACCAAAACCTTCCACATGGTCTAAATAAAGCTTCCCCTTATGCGCCTCAATGATACTCTGGCTGATCGATAACCCCAAACCCATGCCATTCTGTTTAGTAGTCACAAAGGGGTTGAACACCTGATCTTTCACCTGCTCACTCAATCCCGGCCCGGTATCAGCAACGGTGACTACAACAAAGTCCTCGCTTTTCTGGGCAGTCTTAATCACCAATATACGCGGATTATCCCCACCCTCCGCCATCGCTTCGATAGCATTACGGGCGAGATTCAGGATCACCTGATCGATCTGTACATGCTGAGCCTGCACCTTACCGAGGTTATGATCCTGCTCCAAGCGAATAGACACATTGGCCTTACGCGCCTCAGGCTTAAGCAGAATCACCACCTCATTGACCACATCATTGATATTGACGCTGGAGAGTTCAGGCTGCTCTTTGCGAACCAACTGACGCAGATGGCGAATGATCTCCCCGGCCCGCTCAGCCTGGGCGCCAATACGCTCCAGGGTATCCACCAGCCGGTCGGTGGTTGAACTGCCACTCTCAATCAGGCGGATACTCGCCTGGGCATTGGTGGCAATTGCCGTCAGCGGCTGATTCAACTCATGGGCAATTCCCGAGGCCATCTCCCCCAGCGTACTCAGCCGGGCTACATGCGCGAGATCAAGCTGATGCTGACGCGCTTCCTCTTCCGCCTGTTTACGCTGGCTGATGTCACGAAACACCACCACACTCCCGACTGTTTCACCTTTGTGATCCTTGATCGGTGAACTGGCGTACTCCACTGGAAAGCTGGTGCCGTCTTTCTTCCAAAAGATGTCATCATCGATAAAGCGCGGCTCACTATCCATGTAGGTGGCATAGACCGGACAATCTGTCTTTGGGTAGGGGGAGCCATCGGCCTTGGTGTGATGCAGGATCTGGTGCTGATTGGCGCCGATCAACTCCTCGGCCCGCCAACCGGTAATCTTCTCCATGGCACGATTGACAAAGGTCGAATTGCCTTTGGTATCCACCCCATAGATACCATCCGCCACCGAATTGAGAATCAACTCATAACGCTGCTCCAGGTGCAGCTTGGACTTTTTCAACTGGCGATTGAGACGAAACACCCAAGTGGTCATGAAAGCCATCGACACCACAAAGGCCAACCCCACTACCAACCAGTACCAGTACTTGCGCACCGCATCCTGCAGTGTGAAGCGTGTTGCCGCCTGATAAGGCGGAAGGTTAAGCTCCTTGAACAGATCATGAACCGGCTGATAGTCCAGTGGAATAGTCCAGCCGGAGTAGTTTCCCGCCTCCGCCGCCGGATGATCGGCCGGCATATTGAGCAACGCTACCGCGACACGCTGAGCCAGCTCATTAGGGGTATGCTGCACCTTACTGAATGGCCATTCAGGATAGAGATTGGTGCTATGCTGAAAGAAAAACTCGGGGTGCTGACGACGCCCGATGATCTTGAAATCACGCAGGTCGATCTCCCGCGCCTTGTCCATCCGCTCCAGAATATCGGTGCGTACGGTACCGGCATCCACCTCACCCATCAGCACTGAACGCACCACTTCATCGTGAATACCGAAAAACTGTAGCGACTGGAAGTCTTTATACGGATCGAGCCCCACCTGCTGAAGCTCACGCCAAGCCATCTGGAAACCGCCCAGTGAGGTCTGATCCACCGCCATAAAGCGTTTACCCTTCAGATCCGTCAGCTTGTGAATATCGTCCCGGTCCTTGCGGGTAAAGATTACGCCCCCGAAGACGTTGTGAGAGACATCCCCGGCCCGATTGTTCAGCGTGGCGATGCGCGACACACGATAGCGCACTTCCAAATTGACATAGATACCCGGATTGACCAGTACAAAATCGACATCACTAAACTTAACCGCAGGGTCAACCTCATCAAAGTCGAGCGGCACGATCTCAAACGGGCGGCCCGGAATGGTTTCGGTCAGATAGTCAGCCGTGGGCGACCAGTTTTTCAGCGTCGCCTCACTACCCCGATGACTCAGCACACCGATACGTATCGGCACCTCAGACGCGGCCTGCCCGATATTCAACAGCGTTGATGAAATCAACAGGGCGGCTAGTATTTGCATCACGATTTTCATAACCCTGTTATATCGATAACCGGGCTGGAACACAAACCAGCAGAGGGATGCAAAACCACCTAACCAACTGATTCAAAGGATTTTTAGGGTACTTGACGAGGCTCATTAAAACGCCATAACAGCCTGGAATTTATGGCAAAAAACACCATAATTAGTTCAGTAGGAACAATAACAGTGGGAGACGCTATATGGCCAATTACCAACACATTCTTCTCGCAACCGACTTCTCTGGAGACTCGGAGCGGGTGGTCGACAAGGCCATTGAACTTGCCGAGCAGAATGGTGCAAAACTGAGTTTACTCCATGTCGTGGAATATACCGGCACTGTCTATACCGGCGAAATACCACTCCCCGAAAGCCTGAATATCGATCAAGAACTGACGGAACAGGCTGAAGGCAACCTCCAGACACTGATAAGACGTAAAGGGGTACAAGCGACCACACATGTTGCCACCGGCATCCCTAAAAAAGAGATAAACCGCGTTGCCGAAGAGAATGGTGTCGATCTGATTGTGATCGGCAGCCATGGCAAACACGGTCTCCAACTTCTACTCGGCTCTACCGCTAACGGTGTTTTGCATCTTGCGCAATGCGATGTATTGGCTGTACGGGTCGGATAAACCAGGGTAGCTTTAATCCTTCCCAAAGTAGGCAATCCATTGGAAAATATGGTATTTTCACTCAAAAGATAACAACGCCAAATAGTCCATAGCAATGTATATCCCCTGATCTATCGTTACAGGACGGCAGACTTAGGTGAACAAGGAAAGGATGAATCGTAGAGATTTTCTACAAAGGGCGCTCATTTGTGGTGCCGCACTTCAAATACCCAAACTTCAGGCTGCCTCCGGTGATCTGCCTGCGGAAGAGCCGTTAAAGGACTACCTCTACCGCATTCGCCACCCCGACCTCTATCACGACGGAGATATTCTAACCGAAACTCTGCTACGCCCTGTACTCCAGAGCGTCGACCAGCGTCTCAACAACGTGCTACGTATTGTCGGCTACGGTAATTTCAATGTTCTCAGTTTTGATGAGATGCTCACCTACGCCAAGCGCTACTCAAAGATCGGTTCTTTCACCAAACAGGAGTTAGACCTGCTTGAAGGGCTCTTTTATGCGGATGCTTCAAACTACGGTTTCTATGGCGACAAACCTTTAAACAAATTGACCCAACGGATCGATAAACGGGCCGTACGCAAAATCCCCCACACCGGACACTACCTGTTCACCGATCGATCGGTCGCTCTCTACAAAAAGATTCGCAAAGAGGTAGGCCCCGATATTGTGCTCACCTCCGGCGTGCGTGGGATAGTCAAACAGATGCAGCTTTTCATCGCTAAAGCGGCACGCTTTGACGGCAATCTTTCGCTCGCCTCTCGTTCACTCGCACCACCAGGCTACTCGTTTCACGGAATTGGTGATTTCGATGTCGGCATTGCTGGCTGGGGTGCAAAAAACTTCACGGAAGCGTTTGCTACAACCGACGAATTCAAACGTCTGATTGACCTCGGTTATATAGACATCCGCTATCCTGTGGATAATATACTTGGCGTTCGCTTTGAACCCTGGCACATAAAAGTTAGCTGATATGCAGAGATTACTCACCACCATCTTGATGCTCCTCTCATTTGCGGCCCAAGCGGCCAAAACTGAGAGCTCTCTGGAGTTCACTATCCACAAACTGGAGTCTGATAGGGAAGGCCCTACGGTGCTTGTGGTTGGCGGCATTCAGGGCGATGAGCCGGGTGGTTTTCACGCCGCATCACTACTGGTAACCCACTACAAGGTGACCCAAGGTAATGTCTGGATAGTTCCCAATCTCAACTTCACCAGCATTGTGCAACGTTCACGTGGCGTGCACGGCGATATGAACCGTAAGTTTGCCGAAGTGGGCAAAAACGACCCGGACTATGAGGCAGTACAGCGCATTAAAGCGCTGATTCGGAACCCGAAAGTCGATTTCATTTTCAACATGCACGATGGCAGTGGTTTCTACCGTGAAAAACACACTGACTGGCTGCACAGCCCCAAACGCTGGGGACAGAGCATCATTATTGATCAGGAAAAGCTGGCCGTAGAGCGCTATGCCAACGTAGGCGAGCTTTCACGCCAGGCCATCACCAAGATCAATCAGCACCTGCTCGATGAAGAGCACACTTACCATGTCAAGAACACCCGCACTCGCGAAGGCGACATGGAGATGGCCAAGACGCTCACCTACTTCGCCATCAACAACGGTAAGGCGGCGGTTGGCCTGGAAGCTAGCAAAACCCTCTCTACCGCAAAGCGCGCCTACTACCATTTGAATGCCCTGGAGGCCTACTTCGAAACCCTCGGGATAAAGTTGGAGCGCAACTTTGAACTGTCCCCCAAGGTGGTAAAACGCAAAATTGATGAGAACATCCAGATCGCCTTTTATGAAAACAAAATGCTACTCGATATCGCCAAGGCACGCTCCAAGATCGGGTATGTTCCCCTGCAAAAAGACGCAGCCCTGGATTTCCGCCCCAGCAATCCACTGATTGCCATTACCAAGAAAGGCAAGGGCTACAAGATCAACTACGGCAATCGCAACCTCACCTTTCTACACCCGCAATTCTTTGACTACGACCACAGCCTTGACTCCATCGCCATGGAGGTTGACGGCATCCCCCAAGATGTCGCCGTCGGCAGCCTGGTTGAGGTAAAGGAGAACTTTCTGGTAAAACCCGAAACCGACGACTACCGGGTCAACATTATCGGCTGGACCAAGAAGGGCATCAAAAACGAGGCTTGGCAGAAGATCAGCAAAGGCTCTATCGCCAAGCGTTTCTCCGTCGACAAGAACGGCGAGCTGTTCCGAGTCGAAGTCTATCGTGAGGAAAAATTCAGCGGCATGATTCTGGTGCGCTTCACCGAAGAGGTGGCCGATAACAAGCCGAATGCCCCTCAGGCTTTACAGCCAGCCCAGCCGATATCCCTGGCTGCGCTCAGCAGATAGTCACCCCATCACACCGGACTGCACAAAAAAGACATAGAGTGCAGTACCGGAAAAAATGCTCACCAGCGCATTTCGCCACAGTAGATGTACGGCGGCCGTCAGCGCCACGGCCAGCAGTTCCGTTGCCCCATAGGGGGTCGTGGTGATATCGATATTTTTTAAGCTGTAGACCACCAGAATCGTCATGATCACCGGCGGCATGTAGCGCCCCAGATAATCGAGCACATGGTGGTCGGTATTCTTCCGAAAAGCGACAAAAGGCAGCACGCGAGTCAAAAAGGTGACCCCTGCCATCACTGCAATAAACAGTAACAGATAACCGATATCACTCATGTTGATGCCCCACTTGGTAGGCCTGATAGGCCAAGACAACCATAGACAGTGCAATAGAGAGCACCAACATATGCTGCTTCAGAAACAGTACAGCCACCACTGCCGCACCAAACGCCAGGGCAAATGGCCAGGGCTCCTGCACCTTGCGCCACTGCTCAATCATCAGCACCACAAAGAGCGCCGTCAGGGTAAAGTCCATACCGGTCGTATCGAACACCAGCCAAGCACCTAAGCCGGCCCCAAGCGTACAACCGATCACCCAGTAGCTCTGATTAAGCGCGGTAATCAGCAGATAGTATGAGATAGGGTCTACGCCTTCAGGCTCTTCGGTACTGGTGATCAGGGAGTAGGTCTCATCGGTCAGGCCAAAGATCAGGTAGAACTTCTTCAGCCCCTTCGCGGTATAGCGGTTAAGCAGCGAAAGTCCAAAAAACATATGCCGGGAGTTGAGCAGAAAGGTGGAGATAGCCACCTCCATCAGCCCCGCATGAGCCGCCAACAATCCAACAGCCATAAACTGAGCGGCACCGGCAAAGATAATAATCCCCATCAGTGGTGCAAAGTACCAGGCGTAACCAAGAACCTGAAACAGCACCCCAAAGGCCATGCCTAAAGGCACATAGCCAAACATAACCGGCAGCGTTGCCCGAAAGGCTGTACTGAACAATGAGTGCGACATGCTATAGCCTGTTAACAGGGAATATCACTGTGCCGGCAGAGTAACCGGCACAGTTGAGATAGACAAACCAACG
>JAKSCN010000459.1 GCA_022360595.1 Chromatiales bacterium | reverse complement strand
TCGATCCGCTCTGGCAGTCGCTACAGTTGCAACCGCTGCTGGCGATCCTGTCGGCCTTGACCATGGGCTTCTCAGTGGTGGTGTTCGAGGTCTCCTTCGCGGCGGTCGGGTTGCGTCGTCCTGCTGAGACCAAGCTGCTGGGTGGTCTCAGTAAAGCGATCATGGGGCTGCTGATCGCCTTCCTGGTGGTGCGTTTTGCCGAGCTGCTGTTTCGCGGCAAGCTGGGGCTGATCTTCGTCGGCGATATGGACAGCTTCATGTTCCTGCTGGAGACCGCGCTGTTCATTATTCCGGTTGTGCTGCTGGCCTCGCCTGAGAACAGGCGCAACGGCCGCAAGATGTTGATCGCTGCCTTGTCGATGATTCTGGCGGGATCACTCTACCGCTTCAATGCCTACCTGATCGGATTGGATCCAGGCCCGGGCTACAGCTACTTCCCATCGGTACCGGAGATCATGGTGACTGTGGGTATTGTGGCTGCAGAGATCATGGCCTATCTGGTCTTCGTTAAGAAATTGCCTGTGCTCCACGCTGGTGAGCATGCCTAAGAGAATATGATTGAGGATTTATACCTATGAGCACACGTATTACTGTTGACCCGATCACGCGTATCGAAGGGCATCTGCGCATCGATGTGGAGGTTGATGAGGGCAGGGTGACCAAGGCCTGGTCATCGGGCCAGATGTGGCGCGGCATTGAAAAGATTCTGGTGGGCCGTGACCCACGCGAAGCCTGGCTCTTCACCCAGCGCTTCTGTGGTGTTTGTACTACCGTTCACGCCATCACCTCTGTGCGTGCGGTTGAGAATGCACTCGATCTGGAGATTCCGGTCAACGCGCAACTGGTGCGCAACATCATCCAGACCGCCCATGCGATCCAGGATCATATCGTTCACTTCTATCACCTCTCCGCTGTCGACTGGGTGGATGTTGTCTCTGCCCTGGATGCTGATCCGAAGAAAGCCGCACAGTTGGCTGAGAGCCTCTCTGACTGGCCGCTGAACGGCCCGCATGAGATGAAGGCGGTGCAGGATCGCCTGAAGACCTTCGTCCAGAGCGGCCAGCTTGGTCCGTTCGCCAGTGGCTACTGGGGACACCCGGCGATGAAACTGTCACCCGAGGTCAACCTGCTGGCGGTCGCCCACTATCTGCAGGCGCTGGAGGTTCAGAACTACGCCAATAAGATTGTTGCGGCACTGGGCGGTAAGTCGCCCCATATCCAGAACGTTGCGGTCGGCGGTATCAGTAACTCCATCAACATGAACAGCCAGTCGGTGCTGAACATGGAGCGCCTGATGCTGATCAAAGGCTGGATTGAGAAGCTGGAGCACTTCATCAAGTCGGTCTACATGACTGACGTACCGGCCATCGGCGCCTTCTATCTCGACTGGGCCGGTTACGGTTCTGGTGTGATGAACTACCTCTCTGTGCCCGATTGTCCCCAGGACAGCAAAGGTACCGTATTCGATCTGCCCGGCGGTTATATCGAGAACGGCGATCTCAGCACCTTCAAACCCATTACCACGCACGGTGATGCTTTCTTCCGTGACGGTGTGGCCGAGAGTAATAAACACGCCTGGTACGAAGGTGATGCGGCGCTGCACCCCTATGACGGCACCACCGAACCTCAGTACACAGATTTCCAGGACGAAGGTAAATACTCTTGGGTGAAAGCACCCACTTTCTACGGCAAGCGTGCCCAGGTAGGCCCACTGGCCAATGTACTGGTGATGGTTGCTTCCGGCCATGAAGGGGCGAAGCAGTATCTCGACGGTGCGATGGATACCATCAAAGCGGTATCGGGCAATCCCGATATCCCACTGACGGCGCTGCACTCGACTATTGGACGTCATGCGGCGCGCGCTATCCGTTGCGGTGTCATGATCGATACCCTGAAGCAGCAGTGGCAGAACCTGATCGACAACATCGGTACCGGTGATACCGACACCTTCAATCCACCGGTCTTCCCGAAAGGTGAGATTAGAGGTTTTGGCTTCCATGAAGCACCACGTGGTGCGCTCTCTCATTGGGTTGTTATTGAAGATGAGAAGATCAAAAACTATCAGGCGGTGGTGCCCAGTACCTGGAATGCCGGTCCGCGTGATGCCAACGATCAGATCGGTCCTTACGAATCATCACTGATGGATAACCCGGTGGCCGATCCGGAGAAGCCGCTGGAAGTGCTGCGTACCGTTCACTCTTTCGACCCCTGTATTGCGTGTGCCATCCACATGGTGGACACCGAGCAGGAAGAGATTGTGAAGGTTAAGGCGCTTTAGATAATTTCCAGGAGAGAATTTTCAGGGCATGGTGGTCTCTGAAAAGTGCGGCATGTGCATATGCCGTATCGGTTCTCACTCCAGCGGAGTGGGAACTACCTTGCATCATGGCGATTGATGCCTCCCTTCCTCCCCTTCGGCAAGAGGGGGAGGGTTTTTTTACCAAGGGGATTGAACAATGCGAGTATTGATTATCGGATTGGGCAACGTGCTTATGCGGGATGAAGGCATAGGTGTGCGTGCTGCCGAAGAGCTGGAGAGCCGTTATCACCTGCCGGAAGGTATTGAGGTGGTTGATGGCGGTACATCAGGGACCGAATTACTGGAACCGATGCGTGGTATCGACCATCTGTTTGTTGCCGATGCCATCAACACCGGTGCTGAGCCCGGAACAATCGTCACCATTGCCGATGAACAGGTGCCGGCCTTTTTCCAGACCAAAATATCCAACCACCAGTTGGGCCTGTCGGACCTGCTGGCCGTACTGCGGGTGACCAATCAGGCGCCTAAGAGCGTTACTATCGTTGGGATGGTGCCCTATGTACTGGAGAATGAGTTGGGCCTGAGTCCCGCAGCCGATAAAAAGCTGGATGAGATGGTCGACTATCTCGTGGCCGTATTGGCTGAGAAGGGTATCGAACTCAAACAGCGTGCAGAACCGAAACTGGGTTTCTGGGCGGCTCAAGAGCGTGGAGATATTGCTGCATGTGCATAGGCGTACCTGTTCAGATTATCGAGAACCGTGAGTTCACGGCGCTGTGCCGGGGACGTAACGGCGAAGAAGAGGTCAACATGATGCTCATCGGTCCCCAGGAAGAGGGGACCTGGATACTCAATTTTCTAGGCTCCGCAAGAGAAGTACTGACCGAAGACGATGCCGAAAAAATCAATGCGGCACTGGATGCACTCGCTGCGGTAATGAGTGGTGATGAACATGTCGATATCGATAGCTTTTTTCCCGATATAACCAATGCTGGGGTAGGTACCAACTGATGGATGTACAAACGCTCTGTGTAGAACTCGAACGTGTGTTTAACCGCATCCACCAGGAGCGTATGCAGGGAATTCCCATTCTTAACCCTGAAGTAAAAGTCCAGGCTGTCGGTTTCCAAATCTGGGGGGATAGCTATCTCGGGGTTATGGTTACCCCTTGGTTTATGAACCTGATGCTGATCCCTCAGAACCGAGCCGATAATCCGCTTCCCGAACTGGGTGAACAGGTTATCCGTAAACTGCCCTCCCAAGAATACAAATTTACCGTCAATGAGATAGAAGAGCTGGGGCCCTGTTTGACCCACGCGCTCTATTCACCCATGTCAAAATTTCCCGACCACACCACGGCTGTACAGACTGCCGAAGCCTTTCTCGCCACCCTCATGGATGAGTCGGTGGAACAGATCGACAACATCGACGAAGCGCGTATGGCCCGATACCTCAATGGCGAAGAGATGGAGCAGATTCGACTGGCTGAAGAGGCTGAAAAACAGGCAGCGGAAATTACACCGGAAAGTGCAGAGCCAAAGCAGATCAGCCGCAGAGACCTTATTCGTGGGGCCTTTCTGGGTAATAGTTAGGGCCTGTTGTCGTGCCATAGTTTGTTGGCCTCTCTTATCTCTCCCTGATCTCCCTGACGATACCAAGCAGTTTGATAGCTGTGCCATCTTCGGCATACTCCGCCATGCCCGTTTCGGAAACCCACACCTCCTTGCCACTCTCCGCCTGAACAAGACGGTGTTCAATCGAGAAGGTGGTGTGATCATCAATCGCTTTCCGATAAGCCTGTTCAACGAAAGCAAGATCTTCAGAATGCACCCACTCCAGGAACTGTTGATAGGTTCCGTAACATTCACCTGAATCAAGACCGTACATGGTTCTAAAGACTCCGGAACAGACAATCGAATCATCTTCTATAATCCAGTCCCAAGTGCCGATACCAGCCATCTTCAGCAACTCCTCAAAACGGTTGCGGGTATCACTCAGGTCATTCTGAAGTCCTTTTATCTCGTCGATATTGTTCAGTACCACAACGATACCCGACTGCTGCATCTCAGAGATCATATAGGGTCTGATTCGCAACAAAAACCATCCATGCGCCGGCACAAACACCTGTTTTTTTTCTATATTGCCCGTACGATTGACCCTATCGATCATATTCTGAACATCGATATCCCGCATACGGTTTGATATGTGCTCAAACGGACGACCTACATCCTGTTCGAGGATATTAAAAACCAGACTTGCGTTGTGTGTGAAACGGCGAATATCCAGGTTCTCATCCAGGAAAACGGAAATAACATCGGTGGAATTAACATAGTTGTCGAGATCATTATTTGTCTCCAACAACTCGGTAATCTTGTTCTGATGCTCGGCATTTACCGTAAAGAGTTCCTCGTTAACCGATTGCAACTCCTCGTTGGTGCTTTGCAACTCTTCATTCGAGGCCAACAACTCTTCATTGGTGGCCTGCAACTCCTCGTTGGAGGTTTCCAGTTCTTCGATGGAGGCCTGAAGATTCTCCCGCGTAAACTGAAGTTCCTGCTCCAGATCCTTGATACGCTGCTCCGCCTCGCGGCTGAAATCGTAGGTAGTGACCGACTCCTCTTCTGCCGGAGAGGTTTCAATCAGGGGACGGCCGGTCTCTGCGATAAACACGGCAGCAAGACGGTTTTTTCCCCGTTGATCCTTTAGCGGTTTGATACGGATATCTACCGATATGTTTTCTGAGGAGAGTCTTACATTGGTGAAAGATACCTCCCCATTTGACTTGAAAACTTTTGCCAATCCAGTG
>JAKSCN010000625.1 GCA_022360595.1 Chromatiales bacterium | reverse complement strand
TTTTGCGGTAATTGGGGTTGTACTCCGCCGCATCGCGCAAGAACCAGGCAAAGGGCGCGTCGTTCAGCAGTTGCTTGACCACAATGGAGGATAAGCCGCTCTGCATATTATCCATCACCTGACAAGGCAGGAGTACTGATCACCTCTTCCCACTGTTGACCGTCGAACACTAGCGCCTGATAAGACCCGTAGGCCACCAACGCATCCTTGGATGCAGCAACGCCACGAAACGAATACTGCTGCGGGCCATCTTTAGGGTATTTGTAAGGCTTTAGCTTACCGCCTTCCAGGGTATAGAGATAGCGTTCGTCCGAGAGATAGAGCTTGTCCTGAAACCAGGCCATTTCATTGATGACTTTGCCGCCGCGCTCGTCGATGTTGGTCCAGTGATCAATGGTGCCTCTGATAACGCCTCCGGTATAACCGGCAAAATAGACATTGCCATCACCACCACAAGTCACAGTTTTGATGTCGAAGTTGCCGGGGAGATCCAGCCTGCGCCAACTGTTACCGTCATAGTGCCAAGCATCTCCGCCACGGCCTGCGGCATAAATATCGTTTCCACTAAAGCCATCAATTGCAGAAAAACCGGC
This sequence comes from Chromatiales bacterium, assembly GCA_022360595.1. Lineage (GTDB taxonomy): Bacteria > Pseudomonadota > Gammaproteobacteria > Chromatiales > Chromatiaceae > BM503. Next base: position 5,579 of record JAKSCN010000625.1, on the reverse strand, counting down.
GTTAGATCCACCATAATTTCCATTTTTTGCTTTGAGTGCTGCTAGCTCTTCAAATAGATTAGGATGTTCGTCAGGATCAGTTAAATCAATCCACTCAAAAACCCCAGTCCGTTTAAATACTTTTCTCAGGTGGCCGACAATATAGGCTTCGTCATCTATGAATTTAATATTTTTTGATAAACGTGTGTAGTCATCTTGCTCTGATTTTGGCTTTATGGGTAAAAATTTCTTGGAACCACCTTTTGATTCGTATACATAAAAATCCGTGTCACAGGCTAGAATTCCTTCTGATAGATCATTGTACGCAAGATATAAATTTGAATGACCTTCACTCCATCCCAGATGGCCATAGCCATCTTGGTTCTTTAAGCGTTCAGGTGAATACGACAATATAATACTTGCTCTTTCATGCATAGCACGATTATCTGATTCATCACTTTGAATTTCTTTAAGGCTAAAAACAATATTATTAAAATCAGCAATAGCACAGTGAAGTATGCTCTTTCCTTTAATATATTGGTTAAAAAGATCAGATCTCATATTACACCACCTATATCACTATCTTTCTTCGGCCCCATCTCTTTATACTTCAATTGCGCCGACTCATTACAACCCGCTTTTTTCTTATGATAGTTATCCATTTGTGCCTGAAGACACTTTTTGCTGCATAAGCTGAATGGAAATGTCTTGGTATGGGATTCGATCGCGGCATCGCGGGCATCTTCATAAGACAGCGTTTCTGTTGTCTTATTCATTCTATCGGATGCAGCGTCGTCCATCGCGCCATGCGCCGCGCCATGGGAGCCATTGGTGTCATTCGTGCCTTCAGCACACACAACCGGGGCATCATTATATTTGTAACTGCTGCATCCTGATGCGCCATCTCCTGTAATGTATGCTCCGGGTATCAGATGATGGCCAGTTTGACCAGGACAACAACCTTTGTTGTTTTTTGTACCTCCAGATTTATTATCGGTATCCTTCATCGGGACCAGCATGCATTTCCTGGCGCGGGTGCATTTGTTTCCCGTAGCTGCGGTTCTCTGCCAGTCCGCGACTTTTCCTGCCGCGCCTTCATAGTCTCCACTATCCATGGCTTGCTTCAGTGCCTTCAGGTCTTTTCTAAAGTTCTTGATCTGATTAGCCATCCGTTCGGATTCAGATTTTGCAGCATCGTATAAACCTTTCATATCTGCCGCGGCTTCCAGATCATCTTTTAACGTAGCAGCCTGCCATACCCATCCCACAACAGGTACTTTTTTCAATACTTGTTTGCCCAGAAACTTAAATCCAGCAGCAGCCAGTTGCTCCATAACCTGATCGGTGGCCTCCTGTATCGCTCCATCTATTCCATTTACCTGTTTTAATTTTTCTCCAACTTCATTTAGAAAATCATCCCTATTGTCCATTTTTTTGAAATTAAATGGCTTGGATAATAGGCCACCACAATTTTTCTTTTTCCAAGCGACTTTATGACCTACGTCAACCCACTTTGTACGTGCCCATATCCCTTTTCCCTGCTTCTTTTTTACTTTTCCACCACAAGCTTTTTCTACCTTTTCAAAGTCCCTTTTGCAGGCCGCTTTTTCACTGGCGGTATCCAGATATTTCCAAACGCCGGTATTTCCCGTCATTGAACCATGGTTATGGGTCATACCATCGGTATGTCGGCAGATGTTCAATCCCTCCACTTTGACGTTCATTGACCAACTGGTGAAATAGGCCTTACCTTTCTTAACGCCGGTTTTCTCACCCTTGGGACCCGCCGCCGGTTCATTACCGGTGCTGGTCTTTATAAACGATTCATCCTTCTTCGCAACCGGCAAACCGCTGATAAAAACCGTCGTGGAGCAGTTGGTGAGATCTCTGGCCAATGCGGTATTTTCGTATGGAACCAAAACCCAACCGCCCTTGGGAGGTGGCGGTGTATAACAGGGATCGGGGAAAGCTGCTTTAGACATGCCGTCCGCCGCTTTGCAGGCAATTTCCAATCCATTTGCAAAAACATCATTTGCCATTGTCAGGTTCCTTGTCCACGGTATTGCATGATAAACGCGCCCCGCTGCCGATTATCATTGCTGATGTGGCAAAGCGCGGTATTGCCCGGTGCATACCCCTTCGTGAATGCGTAGTAGGTCATGATAATCATGATCCCACCGACGGCAGCTCCCACTTCGCCGACGTTGTCCGCCGGGTGCCAAAGCGGATGAGATGGAAGCTTTTTCTTGAGTGTTTTATAGTGTGCCAGAGCCGCTTCGGTAAAAAAATAGTCTTCTCCTGAAACACTTGCCACACGAAATGCCGTTTCATGTACGGCAATAGCGGCACTCTCCGACGCCCGGTTAATCGCGGCAGAGAGACCCTGCCCCTTCATCACCAGATTCTCGTCTCCGATGGTGGCTGGCTCCTCTGCTTCTCCTACACTAGCAATAACCACTTCCGGCTGTTTACCGTTGGGGCGGCTGACTAGAACGGCACATGCGGCTTCACCGGGAATGAATCCGTTGGAATACTCTTCGCCAAGCAGACGTCGGCCTTCACCGTACAAATCTCCAGCATAATAGGCTATTGTCGAACGATTCAACAGGCTATCCAGGCCGACAATCAGTACATAATTCTGGTCGCCTTGGTAGATAAGTTGCTGGGCCAGATCCAAGGCGCTGACAAAGCCGCAACGTTGTTGCCAAAATACGGCACTCTGTGGATGCAACGGGCCCAGATCGATATCCACCAAGGCACGGTTTAGTATGTTATTGAACGTTTCTTCGTCGTTAACAATACCGGGTACACTTTTTTCCGGCAGACAAAAAAGTATCGGTAGGTTTTCATAATAGGGCGGTAGATTGTGAATCGCATGCTGGATAACAGCCTTAAGCATGTGCACCATTTTTTCGCTTCCCTGCAATTCCGTGTCAATCGGCGCTCCGATCTGCTTTTCCGCATTGTAAGGTTGATTGAATACAGTTTGGGTAAAGCCGTCATAACCACAACGCATCACCATTGCATTGATTTCTGCACCAAAACCCAAGCACGAGACCATTCCTAAACCGGCTATACTGAGCGGGGCTTGCTTCATCAGTTCGCCTCATTGCTATTTTGTACACGCTCTTCCATAAGCCGCTTCAGATATTTACCAAACCCCATCAGATCCTGCATCGCCACATAGGGTTTATCCACCATCCGTGCATGCTCCCAGCCACGAGTGGGTTTGCCGACGATCAGGGTATCCATCTCATGGATGGATTGGCGAATTGTAATATGCGCCCGCCAGACCAGGGTGAAACGTTTCTCATCCGGCTCGATGGTGAGGGTGTCGATTCTTGGGTCTAAATTGTGGCGGTCGCCATTTTTCAGGATTGCCTGCATCGGCAATTCCACTTTGGGGAGAGTGAATGTGAGGTTCCCCTGGGGTGCCAGGCCCATTAGAGCGATCCGCTCTCCACCGTGTAGGTGGTCGCACTGTTGATCATCCGGGGCACTCTGATAATAGCGTTCATCGAAATCGTCAGGCAGAAAAGGAGCAACGTTATCGCTCCAGTTCTGATCGTAGGTTCCGCCCAAGGAGGAACGTGGAAACCAGTTGCGGGCCACAGGACCGAACGACTGGGGGATTGGCTTGGTGCTTGTATGGCCGATGATGGGGTCATCCAGCGCTTCGGTCAGAGGCAGGGGCTTGTCCACCAGTTCATCGCCACTACTGTTGGGGTAGAACCCGATGCCAACAGGGTTGCGCATAAAGCTGGTGTAAGTGACCTTCTCATCCGGAGCATTGGGGTTATCTATCTCACTACCGCCATAGGCGGTATCGTAGCTGATCGGTTGTTGAGTAAAAGGGAGCGGCTTTCCGGGTTTGACGCCGAGTACCCCGTTGCGGTAATGGCGTGGACCGATTACTTTTAGAAGTTTTTCAAGGTTCCCAACCCGAAAGCCAACAATCATTTCGGTGACTGGTTGTTCGCTATGGGCGGAAGCGTGGAGTATGACGTCGCACTTCGGTTTGTACGGGGGGAAGTCGCTGTCAAACAGGGGAGCGCTCTGACCCGGTTCGCCGCTGTAGGCATCGCTGTTATTGGGGGCGAGCTGGGTCTCCGAAAGGCGTGGTTCCTGATTGCTGTTTTCCGGCAGATCGTAGGTCGCTTTTGCTACGATGACCAGACAGTTGCGGCCGCTTTTTTTTAGGCCAAAGGCGTAATCAGCAGCAAAAGGAGTGGCATTGTAAAGATTCATGACGCGGAATTAATTGATCTTGACTGAGCTGCCTTTCAGGCGGTTGGTGCCGTAAGCGACATTTTCAACATAGTCTCCCCGGATTCGCACCGTTCCTTCAGGGGTCAGCTCTATGTAGGCATCACCACATTGCAGTGTGATGCCTTGATCATTGTTCAGCACAGTTGGTGATTCAGATAAGGCAGGTTCTTGTATCACGCCAAGGATGATCGGTTTGCTGGCGTCACCTTGATCAAAGATAAGCGTTACCGGTCTGTTAATATCGTCAAGCGTCAGCTTGACGTTTGATAACGCATACAGTTCAGCAGATTGGCTATTGGGGTATGTGACAATAGCCTGCCCTTGAGCGCTGAAGCCGATGAGGGTGCCAATAATCGGGGTGTTGATGTGACGAGGTGCACCGCTATCGCTGTCAATGACCTGTTCCACCCATGACTCTTGCTCTGTATCGGCGTCGGTGGTTGTATCGGTTTTCTGGTCATTTTCAGGTTTCATGCACAGGCCTTCCCGGTATTTTCAGCAGCTTTAGTTCTCAAGGACTTTCTTGCCTTTGATGACAACGTTCGCTTTAGCCTTGATGTTGGTCTCTTGGTCTGATTGGGTTTTGATCTCACCTTCACCCTGTACGGTGATATTCACGCCCTGAATAATAATAGTGCCGTCCGCTTTCATCAGCAGACTGGACTTACCTGTTTTGATGAGGATCTCTTCACCAACTTCCAGAGTCTCTTTTTTACCCACATTGGTGGTACGGGTCTGACCGATGGTGTTGGTCTGCATCATCCCCACAGTGTTCTGCTGTGCGACACCAATGTTGTTCATTTCATTGATACCCACAGTATGTACACGCACCATGCCAACAGTTTTGATCTCAGAGATACCCGTTGTGTGCACACGGTTGCTCGATACGGTAACCCGTTCGTTACTGCCAACGCTTTCAGTCCGGCTACTGCCGACACTGATTTTTTGGTTGCTGCCGATACTGATCTTCTCATTGCTACCGACAGATTCGGTGCGATTGACGCCGATGCTAATCGTTTCGTTGTTGTCGACCCGCTCCTGGCGGTTGTTGTGGACGGTGATGGTTTCGTTGTTGTCCACCGTCTCGGTGCGGTCGTGTTTGACGTGTACCGTCTCATCGCGGTCGATGGTCTTGGTGCGGTCGCGCCCGACCCAGTGGGTCTCGTCATTTTCGACTTCGATGTCCTGGTTCTTTTCGGCGTGCAGCAGCACCTGCTCCTGGCCCTTCTTGTCCTCGAGGCGAATGCAGTTGGCATTGGCCCCGCTGCCCCCTTTGCTGGAGCGGGTCAGGATGCCCGATTGGGTCTTGTTGGCCGGCAGGCTGTAGGGCG
>JAKSCN010000211.1 GCA_022360595.1 Chromatiales bacterium | reverse complement strand
GTTGGTTTAAACCTTGAAAACACTTCTCTAGAAGATTTAGGTGGTGCTAAGCGTGTTGTTATCACCAAAGAAAACACCACTATTATTGATGGTGGTGGTCAAGCGAAAGATATTCAAGAACGCATCACTCAAATTCGCGCTCAAATCGAAAAAACTACTTCTGAATACGATCGCGAAAAACTTCAAGAGCGTTTGGCCAAATTAGCTGGCGGTGTTGCCGTTATCAAAATCGGTGCTGCTACTGAAGTAGAAATGAAAGAGAAGAAAGCCCGTGTTGAAGACGCCCTGCACGCTACTCGCGCCGCGGTTGAAGAGGGTGTTGTTCCTGGTGGTGGTGTTGCGCTGGTTCGTGCACTGCAGGCTGTTAAGAATATCACTGGTGACAACCACGACCAGGATGTTGGTATCAGCATCGCTTGCCGTTCTATGGAAGAGCCAATGCGCCAGATCGTCGCCAACGCCGGTGGTGAAGGTTCTGTTGTTCTGAACAAAGTCGAAGAAGGTGAAGGCAACTTCGGTTTCAACGCTGGCACTGGTGAGTACGGTGACATGGTTGAGATGGGTATTCTTGATCCTACTAAAGTAACCCGCTCTGCTCTGCAGAACGCCGCTTCCGTAGCTGGTCTGATGATCACCACCGAAGCGATGGTTGCTGACGAACCAAAAGACGAAGGTGCTGCACCTGCTATGCCTGATATGGGTGGCATGGGCGGTATGGGTGGCATGGGCGGCATGATGTAAGATCACCTGATCTGCCCAGGCACACTTGTCTGAATGAAAAAGGCTCGGCGCTTGCGTCGGGCCTTTTTTATTGCCTTAGATTTATTTTCTGTATGGCGGGTTTTGAGCAAATTACCTGGGCGGGGTAGGATGGTGGTTTATCCCTGGATGTTTTAATGATCTGATGCTGGAGTGTTAATGCAAGCGCCAACTCACCCAAGAGAGATAGCTGAAAAACAGTGGTTGCAGTGGCAGGAGGGTGCCGCTGAGCAGGGCGTGGACTATACGTTCGATGGTGCCTTTGTGGAGCAGCTACTCCAGGTCTGGGAGGGGAGTGACTATGCGGCGCAGTGCTGTCTGCGTGATCCCAGTCTGTTGGTTGAGTTACACGGCAGTGGTGATCTTGGCGGTTCCTTTGAGCCCGGGGTAATGGCTGAGCGGTTGCGGAAGCTGTTGGCTGAGGTCAATGATGAGGTGCAATTACATAAGGTGTTGCGGCTCTATCGGCGTTACCACATGGTCCGCATTATCTGGCGTGATTTGACTCAGGCCGCTCCTTTGGCGGAGACGCTGGAGGATTTGTCGGCCTTGGCGGACGCCTCGATCGATAGTGCGCTGACGCTGCTCTACGATTGGTCGGTCGCCAAGCAGGGGGTGCCCCGTGACGGTGATGGTAATCAGCAGCGCTTGGTAGTGCTGGGCATGGGTAAGCTGGGGGCGCGTGAGTTGAATCTCTCCTCCGATATCGATCTGATTTTTGCCTACCCCAGCAAAGGCGAGGTGGAAGGGCCGCGTTACCTCACTAATGAGCAGTTTTTTGTGCGGCTCTGCCAGCAGTTGATTAAGGCCCTGAACAGTCAGACGGTAGATGGCTTTGTGTTTCGGGTCGATGCGCGTCTGCGCCCCTTTGGGGACGCCGGGCCGATGGCGATGAACTTCGACGCCATGGAGGTCTACTACGAGACTCATGCTCGTGAGTGGGAGCGTTACGCCATGATTAAGGCCCGGGTGGTTGCCGGTGACCAGGAGATGGGTGAGCAGCTAATGACGATGCTGCGTCCTTTTGTCTACCGCCGCTATCTCGATTTTGGGGCCTTTGAATCCCTGCGCAAAATGAAGAAGTTGATCAGCAATGAGCTGCATCGCAAGGGGATGGATCGTAATGTCAAACTGGGACCGGGGGGGATCCGAGAGATCGAATTTATCGGTCAGGCGTTTCAGTTGATCCGCGGTGGGCGTGATGCGGATCTGCAGATCCGGCCTATTCTGCCTGTGTTGAAGCATTTGGGGGAAAAGGATCTGCTTCCCGGTTTTGTGGTTGATGAGCTGACGGGGGCATACGAGTTTTTGCGCTTGGTGGAGAATCGCATTCAAGCCTGGCAGGATCGTCAGACCCACCTGTTGCCTGATGATGACTTGGGACAACTGCGTATGGCCCGTGCTATGGGTTATGAGAAATGGGCGCAATTCTTTGCTGAACTGGAACGGCACCGGAGTAAGGTGCAAGGCCATTTTGACCAGGTCTTTGCGGCCCCCCAGGCGGAGGATGAGAGCAACGATGATCAGTTGCTGGCCGACCTCTGGCTGCAGGAGCTGGAAGGAGAGGCTGCTACCGCCATTCTGGATAATTCCGGTTTTGCGGATAGCCAGATGGTAATTGATCAGCTTGCCGCCATTCGAAACTCCCACACTGTGCGGGGCATGGGTGTGCGTGGGCGTGAGCGGCTCGATCAGTTGATGCCGCTACTGCTTGAAGCGGTGGGCGGTTGTGATGGCCCGGAGGTGACGCTCAAACGGGTGCTCAAGTTGATTGAGTCGATTGGCAAGCGTACGGCGTATCTGGCGT
>JAKSCN010000144.1 GCA_022360595.1 Chromatiales bacterium | reverse complement strand
TCACGTTGGGGCAGGAGATGTTGATCTCGATGGCGTCGATAGGCGAATCGTCGAACCGTTTGGTGACCTCGTGATACTCCTCCACTGTGGAGCCGGAGACGTTGGCGATGAAGCGGGTTTCGCTGAAATCGAGCGTAGGAAGAATCTCATCGACTACCTTTGCAACCCCGGGGTTCTGCAGGCCAATCGCGTTGAGCATGCCCTCCGGTGTCTCATAAATGCGATGGGGTGCGTTGCCGAGGCGTGGCTCCAGAGTAGTGCCCTTCAGGCAGACCGCACCGGTATCGCGGTTGGAAAAACCTTTGACCCGCGTGTACTCTTCACCAAATCCGACACAGCCAGAGAGCAGCACCAGCGGTGTGTTGAACGACATGCCACAGAAATCGATAGCCAGAGGTGAGTGAGAGGTTGTTGTCATTGATGCAATCCGTCAGTCTAATTTGCCAACCGGGGTGAGCCGGCCATTATGTTTCATGTTGTATTGTACGAACCCGAGATTCCGCCGAATACCGGTAATATCATACGCCTCTGCGCCAATAGTGGCAGCACGCTGCATCTGATTCACCCACTGGGCTTTGAGCTGAGTGAAAAGCAGGTGCGTCGCGCTGGGCTCGACTATCACGCGATGGCCTGTGTCCATGAATACCGGAGCTTGGAGGAGTTCCAGCAACAGGTACAGCCGAATCGGCTGTTGGCCTGCTCCACTCGGGCCCGTCAGCACTATACCAAGTGCCAGTTCACGGCAGGCGATGCCCTGCTGTTTGGCCCTGAAACCCGGGGTCTGCCCCAGGCACTGCTCGATCAGCTACCTGCCGATCAGTTGCTGCGCATTCCCATGGTTGATCAGAGCCGCAGTCTCAATCTCTCTAACGCCACAGCGATTATCCTTTATGAGGCTTGGCGGCAGGTCGGCTTTCCCGGAGCGCTGTAGACACACTTGGGGTTGATAGGCCCTAAATAAATTCAGACTCGGCTTTCTGCCGACGCTCCAGGAGGTTATGCACAGCCTGTTTGGGCTCCAGACCTTCGTAAAGTACACGGTAGGTCTGTTCGCTGATGGGCATATCCACGCCCATCTGGTGGGCTTTGGTGTGGATCTCCCGGGCGGCCATTACACCTTCCACTTCCTGGCCGATTTCACGGCGCGCCTCATCGATACTCAACCCCCGCGCCAGGGCCAGTCCCATGCGGCGGTTGCGCGACTGGTCGTCGGTACAGGTGAGTACCAGATCGCCTAAGCCACCTAATCCCATGAAAGTCTCCGGACTACCACCCAATGCGGTGCCCAAGCGCATGATCTCAGTCAGCCCTCGGGTGATCAGAGCCGCCCGGGTGTTGGCGCCAAAGCCCAGGCCATCAGCGATACCGGCGGCGATAGCCATCACATTCTTGGCTGCACCGCCGATCTCCAGGCCGATAATGTCCTGGCTTGTGTACGCGCGGAAGTAGTCAGAATGGAGATAGTTGGCCATGCTCTCGGCATGAGCCTGGGACGAAGAGGCGACTGTGATGGCGGTTGGCAGCCCCTTGCCCACCTC
>JAKSCN010000002.1 GCA_022360595.1 Chromatiales bacterium | reverse complement strand
CGGAGGTACCGGCACCGATCTCGTACAGCTTGGCGTCACGCAACAGACGACCTGTCGGATACTCATTGATATAGCCGTTACCGCCCAAGGTCTGAATCGCCTCCAGTGCCATCCAGGTGCCCTTCTCGGCCGCATAGAGAATCGCGCCTGCGGCATCCTTACGGGTAGTCTCACCGCGATCACACGCCTTGCCCAGCGCATAGACATAGGCCTTACAGGCGTTCATGGTGGTGTACATATCGGCCACCTTGCCCTGCATCAGTTCAAATTCACCAATCGGACGACCGAACTGTTCACGTTCGTGAATATAGGGCACCACCACATCCATGCAGGCATCCATAATACCCAGCGGACCACCGGTCAAAACGGCGCGCTCGTAGTCCAGGCCGCTCATCAGCACCGCCACACCACGGTTCACTTCACCGAGGATATTCTCTTCCGGTACTTCTACATCCTCAAACACCAGCTCACCGGTATTGGAACCGCGCATACCCAACTTATCCAGCTTCTGAGCAGTCTTCACGCCATGCTCTTTCTCAATGATAAACGCAGTAATCCCTTTCGGGCCGGCATCGGGCTCGGTCTTGGCATAGACCACCATCACATCAGCATCCGGGCCATTAGTGATCCACATTTTGGTGCCGTTCAGAACATACTTATCGCCGCGCTTCTCCGCTTTCAGGCGCATACTCACCACATCGGAACCGGCATTGGGTTCAGACATCGCCAGAGCACCCACGTGCTCACCACTAATCAGCTTGGGTAGATATTTCAGTTTCTGTTCGTGAGAACCGTTGCGTTTGATCTGGTTGATGCAGAGATTGGAGTGGGCACCATAACTAAGACCCACAGAGGCCGAGGCACGGCTGATCTCCTGCATCGCCACAATGTGGGCCAGATACCCCATATCGCTGCCGCCATACTCTTCCGGCACAGTAATCCCCAACAGTCCCATCTCACCCATCTTCTCCCACAGGTAGGCTGGAAATTCGTTACTCTCATCGATCTCTGCTGCCAAAGGGGCAATTTCAGCCGCCGCAAATTCGCGCACAGCATCTTGAAGCATATCGACCGTTTCACCCAGATCGAAATTGAGGGATGGGAAATGAATCATTAGTTGTCTCTCCTTCTGGATCAAGTACCTATCCCTGACTTGACTAACCCTTTCGGGTTTAGACCCATGGCGCCGCTGCATGCTCTGTTGATGGCCTGCTTTATCAAATGACGCCGTCCTGGCAGGTACGGTATGCGAATAGCTGCCCTCTCTTCTCGGGACTTTTTCTGATCGCGTTTACCAAAAAATAACTTACGTTTACGTAAACGTCAACTAAGAGGAGAGAAAAACCCTTCTAAAACTTATATTCATATATTTTTCAAATGGTTATTTTCAACTAAACAAATTCAGACGGGGACTAATAAAGATAGACATCAATAAAAATCAAGGAATTAAATAACTAATCATCAAGAGTTATGCGTTCTACAGTAAGAAAAAGGGCCTCTGATAAGAAGCCCGTTTTAGGAATCCCTTAGAATTAGCTACAGTTAAACCCAAGAGATTGGTATCACTAAAAAATCTACTCTCTAGTTTTGAAAAGCAGCCTCTGCTCTTTCCCCCATGGCCGTTAACAATGCTGTAATGGCTTGACGTGGAGCACTTTGCAGCCCCGCTTCCTCATCGGCCGCATTGGTTACCACAAAGAGTGCTGTGTTCTTCTCGGCATTCACAACCATCATTGCCAGCCAGATGGTGTTGCTCCCATCATGGAAGACCAGTTGCTCACCTACACTCCACCCCATCGCATAGGGGAGGCCATCTTCTGATACATACAATTTATCTAGCGAGGTTTGATTGAGAACCCCGGCTGTATACTCTCCGCGTAACCCCTGAAGATGTAACCTCAGGTATGTGCCAATATCATTCAGAGTAAGATGCACACCACCTGCAGGCCCCAAGACGGCCGGATTATCGGCAACTGCCTCAACGGCTGGATCAACAGGTAACCATGCTGATGATTCAATACTGTGACCAACAGGTTGAGCCAACACACCTTGAGTATCCGGTGCACCAAAGCCGGTACCGACCATGCCCAGGGGATTGAACAGACGGGTTTTTAGCAGAGTTTCCCAGCTCAATCCGGACGCACGCTCCAGCATAGCCCCGGCTAGGGTATAACCGACATTGTTGTATTTAAAGGTTCCCCGTATTGAATCAGAGGGGATACTGAGCGCCTTTTCAACAAACTTCTGACGCTGCTCCTGGATGGGCCTTTCATCGAAAAAGTAGTCGTCATAACCGGGAATGGCACTGGTACTGCTCACCACACCCGATCTGTTTGATAGCAGCTCATCAAGGCGCACCGCTCTGTACTCCGGGCGCATGGTGTCGATCAACTCAGG